>JBBQQS010000123.1:0-11507 GCA_038215525.1 Bryobacterales bacterium | reverse complement strand
ATCGCGCCAAAGTAGAAAGTTCCTATTGACCGCCGTGAGGCTCGAAGGGACCGGTGATGGGCGTGACATGCCGGGCTGCCACTATTGCAGGTTCCAGTTCGGTTCGTACCGGCCTCCCAGTCGGGCGATCTCCGCCAACATCCGGCTTTGGAGGTCCGCGCGCAACCGCTTGAGCTCCGGGTCGGCGATAAAGCGGTCAAGCCGTCCATAATTCATCCCGTTGGAAACATCCCCCAGCAGGTTGTTCCTCTGCTGGGGATCCTTCCGAATGTCGTACAGTTCCTCCAGATCCCAAACTCCCTGATACTGCGTTTCGACGGCCAGCCTTCGACGTGCTGGATGTACTTCCAGCGCTTCCTTCGTACCGCGCGGACGTACTCGCACTCGAAGTAGAGTTCTTCGCGCTCGCCGAGGGTTTTGCCCTGCGGCAGCGGAGCGTAACTGCGGCCCACGCGATGCCGGTCCGGCGGCGCGTCTACGCCCAAGTAATCGAGCAGGGTCGGCCGGGGCAGGTTCTGCCAAGCTTGCAACGCAGCGCAAACCACGATCCCGCGCTGCTGAAGCGGCGAAAAAGTGTCCGGCACTATTCCCCTGACGTTTGACTGCCGGACTTGGCCGCCAAGTGCTTATGTTGGGCCGCCAAGGCGAAGCATTCCCCTGCCGCGCGGCGAGCGCGCATCGCTTGGGAGCGGGCCCGGTCGATGGGAGCTTGCGCCATAGCGGGCCACTTGGACCGCAGCGGATTGTAGACATCCGGGCTGGCCAGTTTGGTGGCGTACTGCTCGTGCTGAACGGCCTTCGCCTCGAAGTGGTGGCCGCGGCTCTCATAGAGGCTCGCCACTTCCAAGTGCTCCGAGGCGGTCTTGGCGTTTTGGGCGAGCCCTTGCAATTGGCGTTCTTCCATGGGTTTCGCGGGATTGCTGGCGGCCACGAGCGAGAGGGCGGTCAGGGTGATGAGGGTAATGATTTGGATCATGTCTTTGTCTCCTAACCCTATTTAGCCGCAGGGGGCACTCCGGTCGGCATCCGAAAATTTACTGAGGCGTCACGAGTCCCAATTTGATGGCATGTTGAACGAGTTCGGCGGTTGACTTTACGCCGAGGTCATCCATCATCTTGTACTTGTGGGTTTCCACCGTCCGGGAGGAGATCTCGAGCAGGGCTCCGATTTCCTTGGCGGATTTGCCTTCGGCGAGCAACTGGAGGACTTCGCGCTGGCGCTGGGTTAACTCGATCGTCTGCTTCAGGTGACGCCGGGTGTGGTTCTGAAGTTCGTCGATCGCCGGGGTACACAATTGGGGTGAGAGGAATTGGCCGCCCCGGAGGGCCACGCCGATGGCGGAGATGAGTTCGTCGGATGCAGCATGCTTCAGGACATAGGCCGAGGCACCGGCAGCGAGCGCGCGAGAGACATAGGTGATGTCGGGGTGCATGGTGAGGAACACCACTTTGGCGGCCAGGCCCTCCTCGCGAAGCTTTCGCACCGCGTCAATTCCATTGAGCAACGGCAGGGAAATGTCGGCTACGATCACATCGGGTTGAAGTTCGCGGGCCCGCTCGATCAATTGATGGCCGTCCATCGCGGTGGCGCAGATGTCAAATTCTTCGGCGAGCAGACGGCACAAACCGTCCAGGACAATCTGATGGTCGTCGGCGAGGAGGATGCGTTTCAGGGGAGCCATACTTCAATCTCCGTTCCTTGGCCGGGTTTTGAACGCGCGGTGAAGTGGCCGCCCAATTGGCGCGAGCGCTCTTCCATGCTGGTGAGGCCGAGTCCACGACGCCAAGTGGGGGATTGGGCATCGAAGCCGCGGCCGTCGTCGGCGATGCGCAGGCGAACGCCCTCGTGGCCGTCAATTCTTAAGTGCACATTTTCGGCCTGCGCATGTTTTTCGACATTGCGGAGCGCTTCCTGAACCAAGCGATAGATGGCGATCTGGGTTTCGGGGCGCACCGAGGCAAGATCACCGGTGGGCTCGAACTCTACCGGTGGGCCGCCACGTTCGAAAAAAGCGCGGCATTCCTGTTCGATCGCGGCGATGAGGCCCAGATCGTCGAGGACGGCCGGATGGAGGCGGCGGGAGATGCGGTGAATATCGTCGGAGAGCTGGCCCATGTGCTGCTTGATACGGGTAAGGCCGGCGCGGCGCCGCGCGGCTTCGCTCTCCGGAAGGCGTTCGAGTTGTCCGGCCTCAATCGCGATCGCCGCCATACGCTGGGTAAGGTCGTCGTGGAGTTCGCGGGCGATACGCCGACGTTCGTCCTCCTGAGCCGTGAGGAGTTGGCCGGCCAGATGGGCCAACTCCTCCTTGGAGACGGTGGTGCGGGCGAGCGTTTCGGCCATGTGATTAAAGGAGGAAGCTAATTGGCCGATCTCGTCTTTGGTTTCGACGGGCAGGCGATGGGAAAAATTGCCTTGGCCGATGTGCGCGGCGCCGTCAGCGAGAGCCCGCACCGGCCGGCTGACGGAACGCGCGAGCCAAGCGGCGGCGACAAAGAAGGCCGCCGCGATGAGCGCGCCGATCGCGAGGATTCGCTGGCGGAGTGCATACACGGGAGCGAGCGCTTCGGCCTGCTCGATTTCGGCCACCAAAGTCCAGTTGAGCCCCGAGACGTGTAATGGAGCCTGCGAACGCAGGACGGGTACGCCACGGGCATCCACGCCATGTTCGGTACGGGGAGGGGTTGGCTGGTTGAAGGCCGCCTCGGGCCCGACGGGAAGGCGGAGAATGGCAGTGCCGTGCTGACGCACCTGATCCACCACGGCGGGCGAAACGCCAGCGCGGAGCAGTTCGGTGTAGTAACGCTGAGGCTCCTCAATGCGCAGGCGCATGTCGCTGCGGAGCAAGCGATCGGGGCCGACGGCATAGGCTTGACCGGTGCGGCCGAGGCCTTCCTCGCGCCAGCGCTGGTCACCGGTGAGCACGCGGTTCACCTCGCGGATGGAGACTTGGATGGCGAGCACGCCCACCTTATGGCCGGCGCGCCAGATGGGAGTGGCGACGAACGCCGCGGGGTCGTTGTGGGAGGGGACATACGGTTGGTAGTCGCGCAGGACGAAGTCTTCTTCGTCATTGAGCTCGAGGGCGCGGCGCGTGAGTTCAGCCAGCGCCGAGTCGCGATAAGGGACCTCGGTGAGGCGGACGCCGAAATCGATTTCTTTGAAGACGGTGTAGACCACCCGCAGATCCGTGGCGTCGATGAGGAAAATGTCGTAGAAACCGAAGGCGGTCTGATAGCGGTGGAATGTGGGATGGAACCGGGCATGCGCCGCACCGTAAGCCCCAGGCACGGCCAAGAGACGGTCCTTGCCGCCGATGGGATGGGGATTGGCGGCCAGGAATCGATATTGTAAGGCGATGGTCCGACGGTCACGAGGGAACCAGGAAGCGGCGGCTTCGCCGAAATGGGGGTAGTACGCTTGTAACGACTCGGTTTCTGGCGCGGTAGCGGACGGTGAAGATCGCCAGGCGGCACGGAACTGATCGAGCGCCTCACCCACACTCTCGTCAACGGCGAGCGCGGTGACATGGGTGGCGAGGTCTTGGAAGTAGCGTTCCACCTGACGTGCGCGGGTCTGGCTAATCGCGGTGAGGCGGTCGGAGGTAGCACTTTCGAGGGCGGCGGTGGCACCAGCCGAGGCTTCCCAGCCAGTAAGCGCAATCGCGGCAAGACCCAAGAGAACGAAGACCGTTTGCAACTTGGCCCGGTAAGATCGAAACATGCGTTCTGCCCTTAGTGTATCTGGTGGCGGCTAGAGATGGTGCTCTCCGCAAGGGGTGGGGACGGGGACGGGCGGACGGGGACGGCGAAAAAGTGTCTGGCAATTCCGAGCGATAAATTGAACCGAATTCTCTGGGCGATGCCAAAGGATTCTCGACGCCATTCCCCGGAGTCACATCACTGAAATGAGATCGTTGATCTAATCCCCCCCATGACTCGCTACACGTGCTTTGCGATAGGGTCCATTCTGAGCTTGGCCGTCTTGGCCGCCCAGGAAACTACAGGCAGCATTACCGGGGTGGTGAAAGACCCCACCGGATCGGTAATCGTGGGGGCCGCTATCTCGGCCAGCAACTTGGCAACGGGCGGCGAGTTCCGCACGGTCTCTGATGAATCGGGCAACTATCAGTTCCCCCTCCTGCGGTCCGGCACATATCGGCTCGTCGTCGAAAGCAAGGGCTTCCAACGGGTTCAACAGACGAACGTCATTGTCAACACGAGCGAACGCGTGCGCATCGACTTCACGATGAGCGTGGGCCAGTTGACCGATACCATCAACGTGACGGCGGAGACGCCCTTGTTGCAAAGTGAAAAGGCGACGATCGGCCAGGTCGTCGAGCAGCGGACCATCCAATCGATCCCGCTCGCGACGCGGAACTTCACGCAGATTTTGGGAACCTCCGCCGACGTAGTCGGCGACTCCCCCTTCGGCAAGCCGAAGGGGAACCAAGGGTCTCATAGGCTAAAGCGGACATTTCATGTGTGAATGAAACCGGACAGATTGACTAACTACGAACAGCCCCCGACCGTGAGGTCGGGGGTAGCCCCCGGCGTAAGCCGGGGGAGGTCCTGTTTTCCTTATTGGGGCGCCTTGACTAGCTCGTGGTGCCGCTTCAGCGCCGCCGATGCCTTCTCGCGGGCACCCTGTTTGGCGTAGAGTTGCGCTAGCGCATAGCATTTTCTTGCAAAATCCACAATTGCCGACCGCCCCAGATCGACGGTAACCAGGATGCCAGGGGTTGCCACTTCCCCGCAGGGCTCCGCATCATGTCGAGGAACTGGGCGAACCAAACCAAAACGCGCCGTGGGCGGGAAAAGCCTTACCATCCACCTGGACGCTATGGAAGCCGCCCGGAGGGCACTCGATGCCGGCGGCGTGGCCGGCATCGGGCCGGGATGCGGCCGGGATGCGGCCGGGATGCGGCCGGGATGCGAATGGCTAGGTTCTCGTCCTTTTTGAGGGGCCGCCGTTCTGTGCGCGAGACCTCGAACAGAAGAGAAGCTCCGCGCGTGGACGGCAATGGGCCCAAGATCAGCTTGGCGCGAAGCCTACAGATCTTTGGTAGCCGCGTTAGAAGCTCAGACGCAAAGCCAGTTGCACCTGCCGTGGGCCGACGGCCGTGCCGCCGATAATACCGGTTGACCCGGAACCCAACTGGGCGTTCGGTGCGCCGAGTTGCAGCGTATTCGTCGCATTGAAGGCCTCGGCGCGAAATTGCAGCGAAGCACGCTCTCGCAGGCGGAAGTTCTTAAAGAGGGAGAAATCCAGCGTGCGTAGGCCGGGGTTCCGCACATCCGGCGAAGTGCGAGATGCGTTGCCGAAGCGGAAGGCCTGGGCAAAGCTGTACACCGAGGTGTCGAACCATTGCGCGATCCGCGAATCACGCGAACCGCCGGTTTTCTCCGCCGAGGTGCCGTTATTATTCGGCCGCTGGCCGGAGGATCCGAGGCCCGTGTTGTTCACGTTCTGCGTGATCAAAACCGGCGTGCCTTTCTGGAAGGTGAGGATGCCGTTCATCTGCCAGCCACCGATAATTACTTCGGCCGCCGGACGCATGCCGCTCAGCATCCTGCGGCCCTTGCCGAAGGGTAAGTCGTAATTACCGCTAAAGACGAAGCGTTGCGGCACATCCTGCGTCGAAATCGATTTTTCCGCCTGGCGGTTATAAAAGTCCTGTTTGTTACCGGCTTGACCCAGGAAAGTGACGGTTTGCGAGGCGTCGTCGATCAACTTGCCGCCCGTGAAGGCCAGCAGGAAACCGAGGCCATTGGAGAAGCGCTTCTCGACGCGGACGAGCAGCGAATGATAATTCGAGTTCGCTTGCGGCTTGCGGAAAGCGTTCACCCCTGTGTATTGCGGAAAACGCCGCAGTAACTGGGAGCGCACCACGTTGGGCTGGCTCAACGCCGAACTACCATTGGTAATCACGCCGAAAAAAGGATTCGGCACCGGATCGTTGAGCGCATTGCCAAGGTCGCCGAAGGAAGCAGGCAATTGGTTGTAAGTCATGCTTCCTTCGCCATCCACTAAGTGGTTGCCCTTTGAGGCGGCGTAGCCGATTTCCACCACCATATTGCCGGGTAACTCCCGCTGAATATTGAAATTCCATTGCTGGATCACCGGATTGCGCCAGTCGTTAAAGAAGCTCTCGCCGATGCCCAAGCCAATATTGGTGGAGGCGCCGCTATTTGGCCCATCCGGAGAGCCCAAAGGCAAGTTGAAGCCGTTGGGATAGGGGTTCGACAGGAAGGCATTGACGGTACGCCCGCCATCGAGCGTCGGCTGCATCGGCGTGGAGCCGCGGAAGCCCTCCATACCCGCGCTGCCGCTAGCCCCGGCAGCCTGCATCATGGAGCCCGAGTACATCAGCGCGTAGGCGCCGCGCATGACGGTTTTTTCGTTAAGTTTGTAAGCGAAGCCGAAACGCGGGCTAACATTGTTGCGGTCCACCGGCACCTGATAGCGATTGTCATTGTTGACAAAGCGCATGGCCCCCTTCAGATTCGGAAAAGCGGGCACCCGGCCGGCGATGGGCGATGCGGCGTTGATGTCGAAGAAGCTATACCGGTTGAAGCGCTCAGTGCGCGGCAAATCGACGTCGTAACGGATCCCCATGTTGAGGGTCAGGCGGGAAGTTACTTTCCAGTCGTCCTGTAAGTAAGTGCCCCAGTACAGGCTGGAAGATGCCGCTTGGGGGTCGTGCGAGAGTGACCCGTCGGCCGCGGTACCCAGCAAGAAGGATGCCAGGCCAAAGCCCTGCGTGCCCACCGCTTGCACCGGGTTGCGCTGGGTGAAGCCCTGGTTGAAAGAATAAGCGCCAGAGGGGTTGCCTAGTTGCGTGAAATTGAGGAAGAGCTTGCGCCATTCGCCACCTGCCTTGAGCGTATGCCTCGTCAGCACCTTGGTGCCGGAGGCGGCCAGGACGTGCGAGTAAGGTACGTTGCTCAGCGTGGTGAAAGTCGCTTGGCCCAAGGAGGTAACTCCCGCGATATTCATGCGCGGAAACTCCAGATTCTGGGTAGCGGCCTGATTGCGAATGGCAGAAGAGAAGCCAAGTTGCGTCAGGTCAAAACCCCTGGAAAAAGCGCTGCGATTACTCTCGAATCGCCCCAGGCCGTAGTTGATGTTGAAGATGGTGGTGGGGTTCAAGGTATAATTGGCGTTCAACGAAACATTGTAATTGTCAGTGCGGGTGGGTCCGTCGCCGCTGGGCGTTCCGAGGTTCCCGAAGAAATTCACCGGTGAACTGCGGGAGACGTTATAAGAGCCGCGGCCAAACACGGTGAACTTCGAACTGAAGTTATGGTCGAGCCGGATATCGAATTGGTGCGCGCTGGAAGGCGCCTTGCTGGCCGCGTTAAAGTTATTGGCCTGGGTAAACTGATTCGTCGGATTCGAGTTCGGCGCAACATAGAAAGTGCGGGCGCGCGTCGCGACGGCGTCGAGGCGATTGGTAGGCAGGATGTTGCCGGCAAAAGGCTGCCGAATGAAGTTACCCGTACCGTCGTTCGCCGCGGTAAGCGGATCGAATACTGTAATATCCGCGCCGGCGGCATTCTTCAGGCCGCTAAAGTCGCCATTGAGCCATTGGGGCAGCGGCACGGTAGCCGAGAAAAGGCTGGCGTTGCGCGTAATCGTACTCTGTTCGCTGCCAAAGAAAAAGGTCCGGGTCGGGGGGGTGTAGAGCTTCGGAATGGAGAGGGGCCCGCCGATCGTGCCGCCGAATTGATTGCGTTGAAAGGCGCCGAGGGCGATGCGGTTGCGATTCGAAAAAAAGTTATTCGCATCGAGCTTACTGTTGCGCAGAAACTCATACCCGGAGCCATGAAACTGATTGCCGCCGCTCCGCGTGGAGACATTGATGGTGCCGCCTCCGGTGCGGCCGTACTCCGCAGCCAGCGAGTTAGTGACAATGGAAAACTCCTGCACGGAATCGACGGGCGGCGTGTACGCCAGCGCGTTAATCCCCACGTTGTTTTCGGGCAGAATCACCGACGTACCATCGATCGTAATCTCGCTCGACGCGTTGCGGCCGCCACTGATCCACGGCGTTGACCCGCCGCCGGGAATCACGCCCGGGCTAAGCGCGGCGAGGGCAAAAGGATTGCGGCCATTGAGCGGCAGATCCATGATCGCCTTGTTGCCGATGACGGTGGAGACCGTCGACGACGCGGTGGACAACTGCGCACTACTCGCGCTCACTTCGACGGTGGTCGTCGTCTCACCGACGGGCAAGACAATTTCCATTGAAACTGTCTGCTGCACATTCAGGCGGACATTGTTTTCGGTATAACGCTTGAAGCCTTGCTTCTCCACGCTCACCGAATAGAGGCCAGGTTGCAAGAAGGGCTTCACGAAGGAACCCGCCGAATTCGAGGTAAGTTCCGTACGGGTATTGGTCTGATTGCTGGTGATGGTGACACGAGCTTCGGGCACCGTGGCGCCGGACACGTCGGTGACCCGGCCTTCCAATGTACCAGTGGCGGTTTGGGCAAAGAGCGCGATATTGATGCTGAAGGTAAGAAGCACTAAGCGAAACATGCAGGCATCATATCGCGTTCCGGCGCGCGCCGCTTGCGTTCTTCGAAGACACGTTCTTCCAGAGCGCTCTCATCATCGGTGCAACGCATAGCTTGGCCCACGCATCGAACGCCCATGCGCCGCCGCTCCTTTTTTCCACTTGGTCTCGCGCCTCTGGCTGCCGCTCCGCCAGAGCCAGCCCTCACCACCTTTGCCGCTGCCGCCTCTCAAGACCCCAAGATCTTCCAGGCCGCCTTCGATCGGTTGAAGGCGGCCTGGCTTCCCGCCTACGCGGCCATGATCTTCGAGATGTCCTACATTTTCCGCAACGAATTATTGGTGCGCAAGCGGCTGCTCCATTTTCTGGAACAAAGAACGCGCCAAAGCCTGGGCGACGATCTTGTGGCCTGGCAAAAGTACTTATGGAGCCTTCCTTACGCGCCGCACCCCGAATACGCCCAATTCAAGGGCCAACTCTACGCGTATCTCGACCCGCGCATGCAGTCCTTCTTTCCGCCTGATCGACCTACCGCCTCCCGCATCCGGCTCGACCAGGTGCAATGGGGCGGGGTGCGCGTCAACGGGATTCCGCCTTTGGAAAAGCCAGCCATGCTGCCCGCCACCCAGGCCACTTACCTTAAGGACTCGCATGTCGTCTTCGGAGTCGAAATCAAAGGTGACGCCCGCGCCTACCCGAAGCGGATCTTAGCTTGGCACGAAATGGCCAACGATACGGTCGGCGGGGAGAACATTTGCCTGGTTTACTGCACCCTCTGTGGCACGGTAATTCCCTACTACGCCGGGGCCCACCATTTCGGCACCTCGGGCCTGCTCTTCGAATCCAGCAAGCTCATGTTCGACGAAAAGACCAAATCCCTTTGGTCCACGCTCCAAGGCCAACCCGTCATCGGTCCGCTGACCAACTCGGGCATTCAGCTCGACTTCGCCAATGTGGTCACCACCACCTGGGGCGAATGGCGCGCCCAACATCCCACTACCAGCGTGCTCTCTCTCGAAACCGGCCACCAGCGCGACTACGGCGAAGGCGCCGCCTACCGCGGCTACTTTGCCAGCGACGAGCTGATGTTCGAGGTCTCGCGCACCGACCGGCGGCTCCGCAAAAAGGACGAGATCCTGGCCATCCGCATCCCGGGCGCGCCGCCCCTGGCCATCGCCGTCCCGCACCTCCGTAAAAATCCGCATTTCTCCGTAACGCACGCGGGCCACGCCGTCCGCATCGAATCCCTTCCGGGCGGCACCCATAGCGTCCAGGTGGATGGCAAGCCTTTTCCCGCCCATCGCGCGTTTTGGTTTGGCTGGTTCACCCAGTTCCCTGACACGGTGCTCATCCGCTGAGTAATGGGGCCATCCACGGGCTGCCACAGTCCGCCCCGTCCGTTTGCCTACATTCTCCTACGCCATCACCCAGCACGCCAACAACGGGCGCGGTGATGGCCGCTATGAAGAAGGCGGATCACAACAAGAGCCGCTTTACCGAGTACTATTCTCCCTGCCGAAAATTGCGGTAAGTTCGACCGGTTCATGAAGTAAGTGCAACTATCCTTGACCCGAGGGGAATCGTGGGCCACCGTGCAACGGATCTCCCTTTTTCTTTGCCTATCGCCATGGAACTGTACCCGGAACGTCATCATGCATTCAAGTTCAGCTGGGACTATTACCAGTGATGAAGTTACATAACTTAGCCTCGTTGCTCTCACTTGCTCCGCTCTATCTTCTGGCGCAGGGTCCAGTAACGCCGCCCGATCCCGTCTTCTTAACCCGGCTGATGCAACTGCACCGTCCCCAACCGGTAGCTTTTGAATTCGCCGCCCTCGGCGACCAGCAGTATGGCCCCGACGGCGAACGCCGCTGGCCAGCGCTGCAGACGGCCATCAATACTTCTGGCGTTAATTTCGCCGTCCATATTGGCGACATCAAGAGTGGCAGTACCCTGTGTAGCGATGCCATGTTCGCCAACCGCCTCGAAGCCTTTAGTAACTTCGAAATGCCCTTCTTCATCACTCCTGGCGACAACGAATGGACCGACTGTCATCGGGAAAATAATGGATCCTTCGATTCGCTCGAGCGGCTCGACTATTTCCGCGCCACCTTTTACCGCGATAACCAGAGCCTCGGCAAGCGCCGCATGGCAGTCAGCCGCCAAAGCGAAGACCCCCGTTATCCGAAGTACCGTGAAAACCAAATCTGGTCCATGGGCAACGTCCTCTTCGGAATGGTTCATATCGTCGGCAGTAACAACAACCTCGGCCGTAACGCCGCCAACGACCGGGAATGGCGCGAACGCACCGATGCCAACTTCAACTGGATCAAAACGATCTTCAGCGTCGCGCGGGACAATAATTTCTCTGCCGTCGTGCTCATGATGCAGAATAACCCCGGTTGGAACGGTTTGCCCGTGCGGGTGTCTGCGCTCGAAACCGGCTCCCAGGAATCCATGTTCCACTTAGAGGACGAAACCATCGTCTACGGCCGCCCGGTATTAATGATCATTGGCGACTCCCACGTGTTCCGCATCGACAAGCCGATCATGGCTGCGAAAACGAGCCGCCCGTTAGAGAACTTCACCCGGCTCGAAGTGCCCGGTTCTGCCGAGGTCCATTGGGTGAGAGTACGCGTCGATCCAACGCGCCGCCAATTGTTTTCGTTTGAGCCCGAGTATTTGCCGGAGAACTTCGCGCCGCATACCAGGCCCTAAGCGGATTGAGGTTCGGGGAAAAACACGCTGATGGTTCCGCGCGTCCAAGCCACTTCTCCACCTTCCGGAACTGCCTAGCCCATAGCGTAAGCTGTGGGGTGGCTCATGCTTCCAGAACTGCCTAGCCCACAGCGTAAGCTGTGGGATGGCTGATGGTTCCGCGCGTCCAAGCCACTTCTCCACCTTCCGGAACTGCCTAGCCCACAGCGTAAGCTGTGGGATGGCTGATGGTTCCGCGCGTCCAAGCCACTTCTCCACCTTCCGGAA
>JBBQQS010000122.1:0-11578 GCA_038215525.1 Bryobacterales bacterium | reverse complement strand
ACCTGCTGTCGGCCGTTCTCGCCGAGCAGTTCGGCATCGCGACCGTGAGCTTTCACCTGGGCGACGAGGCGGCGACGATTGATCTCGACTGCGCCGAGCTTGATGTGGCTGCCGTTGAGCGCGCTGCCAACGCCGAGATCTGGGCCGACCGCGTCGTTACCGTTGGCATCGAAGAGAATCCGGCGGGCCTGCGCAAGGCTTCCGAGCGCCATGGGCCCTTGCGGGTGGTGACGATCGCGGGCCTCGACCGCAGCGCTTGTGGCGGCACGCACTTGTCGAGCACCGGGCAGATTGGCTTGGTATTGTTGCGGCGGACGGAGAAGATCCGGCAATCGCTGCGGCTCGAATTCTTGTGCGGAGGTCGCGCGGTGGATCGGGCTAGGGCCGATTTTGCGGCCCTTTCGGCCACGGCGAGGGTCTACAGCGTTGGGCTCGACCAAGTGCATGAAAGCGCCCGCGACGCCCAAGCCCGTTTGGCGGCCGCCGAAAAGTCGCTCGGCAAAATGCGCCTGGCGGCGGCCGAGCAGCGCGGCGTCGACACTTACCTGCAGGCCGATCCAAGCGGCCGGCGAATCTGGCTGCGGGAGGTGGCCGAGATTACGGACGAGGTCCGCGCCGAGGCGCAGGGCTTCACCCGGTCTGGCGACGCGGCTTGCGTGGTCTCAACTGCCGGCGCCGTCCTATTCGCCGTCTCCGAGGGCAGCGGCTTGAACGCAGGAGCCCTCTTCAAGGCCGCCTTCGTCCAACACGGCGGTCGCGGCGGCGGTGGCAAGACACTCGCTCAAGGGACCTCGGACAACGCTCAGGCTATCGTCTCTTTATTGATAGATAATTCTCATAACACCCGTAACTAGACCTCTATCTAGCACATAGAACTTGCTCCGAGTACATAGAACTTGCTCCGAGTATAGTATCGAACGTATAATTTAAACGTGCGTATGACAGATACGAGTGTTCGATCGAATCTCGGGGCCAAAGAGCGCATCCTGGACGCTGCGGAGCAACTCATCTCCGACTTCGGTATCGACGCCACCAGCCTCCGGCAGATCACCACCCTGGCCGAAGTCAACCTCGCCGCGGTCAATTACCACTTCCAGAGCAAAGACGAACTCGTCCGCGCCGTCTACAGCCGCCGACTCCGCCCGATCAACGAAGAGCGCCTCGTCCGGCTGAATCAGCTCGAGGAGACTTACGGCGAGCAGCCCGTCCCGCTGGAGGAGTTGCTCGACGCCTTCTACGCGCCGTTCGTCGCCGCCGTTGGACGATTGGCCGCCATGACCAAGATGATGGGCCGCATCTACAATGACCCTCACCCGGCCGTCGACCGCATCTTCACCGAAGAGATTGCCCCGTTGGCCGCCCGCTTCAACCGCGCCTTAACGAAGGCGCTGCCTCACATCTCACATAAGGAGGTCTTCTGGCGCATGTACCTGAGTGTCGGCCTGCTAGCCCACGCCATGGGTAGCGCCCGGAAGATTTCGTTAGTGTCCGGCGGCCTGTGCGATGGAAACAACATGGACGAAATGCTGGCCCAGATCAAGTCGTTCGCCAAGGCCGGCTTTTCGGCTCCGGCGCAAGAGGAGAAGTTATGAAAGTGCTTGCGGCTTGTTTACTGGTGTCGACTCTGTCGGCCGAGGTGTTGCCGCTCACCTTGCCGAAGGCGGTGGCGGTGGCAACGGCCAAGGACGGTAACCTGCGCCTGCAACTGGTGCGCGAGAGTATCGCGCAAGCGGAGACGCGGCGGCGGCAGGCTTTCTCCGCGTTTCTGCCCCATCTCGATGGCAGTGCCAGTGCGGCTAACCAGACGCGAAACTTGCGGGCCTTTGGTATCCAATTTCCCACGGTTCCTGGCTTGAATTTTCCGAGCTTTGCCGGGCCTTTTACCGTCGTAGACTATCGTGCTTCGGGGACGCAAAGCCTTCTCGATCTGGCCAGCATCCAGCGTTACCAAGCCGCGAAGGCTCTCATTAGCGTGGCCGAGCTAGAGGCGGCCAATGCCACCAATCTGACGGTGCAGCAGGTCGCGCGGGCTTACGTATTGGCTCTGCAAGGCGATGCCGGGATGGATACAGCGAAGGCCAATGTCGAGTTAGCCCGCGCGCTGGTGAAGCTGGCCGATAACCAAAAGAATGCCGGCATGGGTACGGGGATCGATGTTACTCGCGCGAGGGTGCAGTTAGCCAATGAAGAGCAGCGTTTGTTAGTAGCGCAGAATTCGCGCGAACGGGCGGTGCTTGAGTTACTACGTGTTATCGGTGTCGATCTGGCGCTGACGGTGGAACTGAACGATCGGGTAAACGACGGCAGCGAATTGCCGCCCGTATTGGAGGAGATTCTGAAGGCGGCCCAGGCGGGCCGGCAGGATTTGAAAGCGCAGCAGAAGCGTGAGTTAGTGGCCGGGATGAATGTGAAGAGCGTGGCCGCGGAGCGCTGGCCTTCGCTGGGTGTCGCGGGTGACTATGGAGTGATCGGTAATGGCAGCGACAACATGCTGCCCACGCGTAGCGTCGGCGTTAGTCTGCGAGTGCCAATCTTTGACGGTGGCCGGCGCGAGGCGCGGCGGGCCGAAGGCGGCGTGCTCGAAAGGCAGGAACGCCTACGGGCGGCTGACTTAGCCAAACAAGTAGAACTCGACGTACGGCTATCTTTTAATAACTTGAAGTCGGCACGAGAGCAGATTGCCACTGCAAAGCAGGGCCTCGAGTTATCCGAAAACGAACTCGCGCAGGCGCAGCGCCGTTTTGAGGCCGGAGTGGCGAATAGTTTGGAACTTACGGATGCGCAGACTCGGCTGGCGCGGGCCCGAGACAATCATCTCAATGCGCTCTACCAATTCAATTTGGCCCGTATTGACTTAGCCGCCGCCACGGGCGGCATTCAAGAGGCCGTCCAGAATATGGGGGAGCAGAAGCGATGAAGCGGATCATTCCAGTGGTAATTCTGTTGTTGGCGGTGGGTGGCTACTTTGCCTGGAGCCGCATGAAGGTGGATGACGAGGGCGTGCTCCGCTTGAGCGGCAATATCGAATTCAAGAAAGTCGATATCGCTTTCAAGACGGCCGGTAAGTTAGTGGAACTTGCGGTCGACGAGGGGGCCAACGTCACGCAAGGGAAATTGATTGCCCGGCTCGACCATGAGCAGATGTCGCGCATGAGGGAGCGGGATTCGGCTACGGTACTTTCTGCCGAGAGCCAGTTGCTGCAGTTACAAACCGGCATCCGTTATCAGAAAGAGATGACCAAGGGCGAAACGGCGCTTCGGGAAAGTGAGATGCGGCAAGCGAAGGCCAAACTGCAGGAGTTACTCGATGGAGCGCGACCGCAGGAGTTGTCGCAAGCGCGTTCCGCGCTCGAAGACCTACGCACTTTGCGGGCCCAAGCCGGCAAGGAACTCGATCGGGCAAAGCAGTTGATTGCCAAGGAAGACATCAGCCAAAATCAATTCGATCAGTATCAGACGCGGTTTGCCTCCCTGTCGGCACAAGTGGCCAGCGCCGAGCAGCGTTTGGCGCTGCTTACGGAAGGTCCACGAAAGACGGACATTGAAGCGGCCCGTGCCGCCGTGGCGCGGACGGAAGCAGCCTTGAAGATGACGGAAGCGCAGCGACTGGAGATCCTGCGGCGGGAAGAAGACTTAGCCGCGCGGCGAGCGGATATCTCGCGGGCCAAGAGCGGCGTCAGCGTGATCGACTCGCAGTTGGACGATACGGTGGCCATGGCGCCAATCGATGGCGTCGTGCTGGTGAAGTCGGCTGACCCGGGCGAAGTGTTGGCGGCAGGAACGCCGATCGTAACTCTCGGAGATATTGACCATCCTTGGCTACGTGGCTATGTGCCGCAGAGCAAGTTGGGCCAAGTGAAGCTCGGAATGCCGGTGGCGATTCACTCGGACTCCTATCCCGGCAAAACATATCGGGGCAAAGTAAGTTTTATTGCCAGCGAAGCCGAATTTACCCCGAAGCAGATTCAGACTACCGAGGAGCGCGTGAAGCTGGTGTATCGAATTAAGGTGGAAGTGGAAAATCCAGGCCGTGAGCTGAAGCTCAATATGCCCGTCGACGGCGTTATCAACTTGAAGCCATGAGTGACAACGTCGTAGTGGCGGATCGACTAACGCGGCGTTTTGGGCCATTGACGGCGGTGGACGAACTGAGCTTTGCCGTGGCGAAGGGCGAAGTTTTCGGGCTTGTCGGGCCGGACGGCGCGGGCAAAACCACCACCTTGCGGATGCTGTGCGGCCTGATGGACCCGGATTCCGGCGAAGCGACGGTTGCCGGATATAAAGTACGCGAGAAACTCGACTCCGTGAAGGACGCCATCGGTTATATGGCGCAACGCTTCGGTCTCTACGGAGATCTTAGTGTCGAAGAGAATATGGACTTCTACGCGGACTTATTCGGCATTCTGGGTGATGAGCGGGTAGCTCTCAAGAATCGTCTACTCGAGATGACGCGCATGACGCCGTTTCGCGACCGCCCAGCGGCAAAGTTGTCGGGCGGAATGAAGCAGAAACTTTCGCTCATGTGTACGCTCTTGCATAAGCCGGAGATCCTCTTTCTGGATGAGCCTACCAATGGCGTGGACCCGGTTTCACGGCGTGACTTTTGGGAGATCCTGCAGGAGTTAGTGCGGAACGGACTTACAGTGGTAGTTACCACCGCTTACTTGGACGAGGCTGAACGTTGCGATCAAGTGGGCCTGATGAATAAGGGCCGCCTGGTGCGCTGCGACACCCCGGCCGCGCTGAAGGCGGCGATTCCCGAGCATTGCTATGCAGTGAGGGGCAGTCGGTTGCGAGAAGCTAAGGTCGTTATGGAGACGCTGTCGGCGGTAAGTGGCGTGGAGATGAGTGGCGCGGCCTTACATTTGTTTGTCCGCCTCAGTTCCGAACTTAGCGAAGTGACTACGGAGATGGCGGCTAAGGGTTTTCCTGACTTACAGTATGAGCCGATCTTGCCGTCGCTCGAAGACGTCTTGATTGCCGAGATTCGGAAGGCGGCGGCATGAGCGAAGTCTCAGTGCTGGTGGAACACCTATACAAACGCTTCGGTGACTTTGTGGCGGTAAGCGATGTGAACTTACGGGTCGGGAAGGGCGAAATCTTTGGCTTTCTGGGGCCGAATGGGGCCGGAAAGTCGACGACGATCCGTATTCTTTGTGGGCTGTTGGCTCCGAGCGAGGGTAAAGCGATGGTGGCCGGTTACGATGTCGCAGTGGAGCCGGAGCGCGTGCGCGAGAACATTGGCTATATGTCGCAGCGGTTTTCACTGTACGACGACCTGAGTGTCGAAGAGAATATTGATTTTTTCAGCGGCATTTATGGCGTTGATCGATCGAAACGCGACGGACGGAAGCAGTATGCTCTTGAGATGGCCGGGTTGGTGGGCCAGGAGAAGACCATGACTCGGACTTTGAGCGGCGGGTGGAAGCAGCGGTTGGCCCTGGGCTGTGCGATTCTGCACGAGCCACCGATCGTCTTTCTCGACGAACCGACTAGCGGTGTAGATCCCATTGCGCGACGGAGCTTCTGGGATTTAATCTACCGACTATCGGAAGCGGGACAGACGGTATTCGTCACGACGCATTACATGGATGAGGCCGAGTATTGCCATCGGGTAGCGTTGCTCTACCACGGTAAAATGATCGCGCTCGGCACGCCGGCGGAACTGAAGGCGGGGATGGGTAAGTCGTCGATGGAAGAGGTCTTTGTGGCCAGCATCGAGCGGGAGGATGCGGCATGAACCTGCGGCGAACGAAGGCCGTGGCACGGAAGGAGTTTCTCCATATTCTGCGCGACCCGCGCAGTTTATACATGGCCTTGGCGACGCCGCTGCTGTTGTTGTTGCTATTCGGATACGCGCTGAGCCTGGATGTGGACCAGGTTCCGACCGTGATCTATGACTTAGATAAGAGTTCTGAGAGTCGCGAGTTAGTCCAGCGTTTTCGGGGCAGTACTTACTTTCGTATTGTCAGCGTGGCGGAGACGCCGGCGGAGATCAATCGAGCGATTGACCGGAGCCAGGCGCTGGTGGGCTTAGCGATTTCGCCGGGATTCGGCGGCGACCTGAAGGCGGGGCGCGAGGCTACGGTGCAGTTATTGCTGGATGGCAGCGACTCGAACACGGCGAATATTGCCCTGGGATATGCGCAGGCGTTGGTAACTCTCTATGGCGCCGAGTTGCGGGCCGCGGCGCGCGACCGCTTTGGGGCGCCAGCGATAAAGGGCGTGGATGCCCGGATCCGGGTGATCTTCAACAGCGACCTGAAGAGCCGGAACTACATTGTGCCAGGACTGATTGCGGTGATCCTGATGATTATCGCGGCGATTTTAACTAGCCTTTGTATCGCCAGAGAGTGGGAGAACGGCACCATGGAACAGTTACTTTCCACGCCGCTGCGGCCCGTCGAATTATTATTGGGCAAGCTGGCCGCTTATTTTACAATTGGCATGGTGGATATGGTAATTGCCATCATCACCGGAGTGTTCCTGTTTGAAGTACCCTTGCGCGGCAGCGTTCTGCTATTGATGGCGACTTCGGCCATTTTCTGTTTTGGCGCGTTGTGCTGGGGAATCATGTTGTCGGCGGCGACGCGCAATCAATTGATTGCCTATCAACTCAGCATGATCAGCAGCTTTCTGCCGGCGTTCCTGCTGAGCGGCTTCATTTACTCGATTGACAATATGCCGCGAGTAATCCAGGTGATCACTTACGCTGTGCCGGCGCGCTACTTTGTGACGATTCTGAAAGGTATCTTCCTGAAAGGCGTGGGCTGGGAGATTTTGTGGCTGGAAATTCTGGCGATGACCCTCTACGGCGCAGCCGTATTCACGCTGGCGATGCGCCGCATGCGGCAGAAGGTGGCGTAGCGATGTCCTGGGAACGAATTTGGGAGATGATCCGGAAAGAACTGAAGCAATCGCTGCGGGAGCCGAAAATGCGTGCCACCTTGTTCGCGCCGCCGTTGATTCAGTTACTCGTTTTCGGCTACGCGGTGAGTTTGGATGTCGACTACGCCAAGATCGCCTGGATGGATCTGGACCGCAGCACGGAGAGCCGCGAGTTGCGGGAGCAGTTTACGAGCACGGGCCGGTTCGAGATTGTGCGGTGGCTGGAGAACGAGACCGATACCCAGGATACTTTGGACCACAGCGAGGTAATGGCTGTCGTGCGCATTCTGCCGGGTTTTGCGGCGGACTTGGCGCGGGGCCGTGAAGTAGCAGTGCAGGTGTTAGTGGATGGTTCGAATTCGAATACGGCCAACATCGTGGCGGCGCAAGCCTCGACGGTAATTCGCCAGTTTGCGCAGACGCAGATGGAGGAGTTAGGACGGCAGAAATTAGTTGGCCGGGCGGTGGACCGGCCCTTGCGAGCGCCATTGCCAACGCTAACCGTGGCGCCCCGCGTGTGGTTCAACCCGGACCTCAAAAGCCGTAACTACTTCGTACCCGGCGTGATTGTGAACATCATCATGCTGGTGACTTTGTCCTTAACCTCCATGGCCATTGTGCGGGAGAAGGAGATCGGCACGATGGAGCAGTTGATGGTGACACCGTTGCGGCCGATGGAATTGATCCTGGGCAAGACCTTGCCTTTTGCGGCGATCGGGCTGGTGCAGCTATTCGTGATAACGGCGGTGGCCATGTTACTGTTCAACGTGCCGCTGCGGGGTAATCCGTTGTTACTCGTGCTCGCGAGTATCTGCTTTCTGGGCTGCTCGCTGGGGGCGGGATTGTTTATCTCCACTATCTCTAACACCCAGCAACAGGCGATGATGACGACGTTCTTCTTCTTTCAACCAGCCTTTATGTTGAGTGGTTTCAGTTTTCCGATTCGGAATATGCCCGAAGTGGTGCAGTGGATCACTTATGTGAATCCCATGCGTTACTTTATGGAAGTGGTACGGGGCATTTTCTTGAAGGGGGTAGGGCTTGAGGTGCTGTGGCCGCAGATTTTGGCTCTGGCAGTACTCGGGGGCTCGATTTTGACCGCGAGTGCTTTGCGGTTCCACAAGCGATTGGATTAAAGGAGGACGGGCTGGGGAGCCCGTCCCACAAAGCAGGGGTTTTAAAAGGCGTAGCGGGCGCCCATGACGATGCGGCGGTTGCCGCCGTTGGTGTTCCACTGGTTACCGAAAGCGGCCGAGTTAATGGCGGCGGTCGGGATACCGAAGTCGCGCGTGTTGGTGGCGTTGTAGAACTCAAAGGGCAGGCTGAGACCGTGACCTTCGACGGAGAGGCGGGAAGCGTCGAGGTTGGTATTGAGGTTGGCGAGGATGGAGTTGTCGCCGGTGATGAAGCCCATCTTGGGCAGGCGCCAGTTGGGGCCGCCGCGCGGGCCCCAGTTCTTGCGATCGCGGGGCGGGGCGGGATCCCGGCGGAGCCACGGTTATTGTTATTGGCGGCGACGATTCGGTTATTTACTTTTTGCAGCCAGGCGAAGGGGTTGCCGGGAGTTTCTAGCGAATGCCGTAAGTGAGGGTGAAGGTGGGCTTGATGCGCCATTTAGTACTTGTATGCCTGGAAAGTGGGCAAGCCGGGTTGGAGCACATTGTGCGGTTGGGGGCCAGCGGCAACTCGGAGATGCGCTTGCTGTCGATGTTGATGCCGACTTCGGATTTGGTGGTGTTGATGAGGGGGGCTTCCCTCGAGACGGTGATCGTTTCGTCGGGGGAGGAGACTTTGAGTTTGATGGCGAGATCGCCGCGTTGGCCGAGTTGGAGAGCGATGCCGTTCTGGATGTACTTGGCGAAGCCGGCCTTTTCAACGGCCAACTGATACTTGCCGGGGGCAGGAGGGGCAGGCGGAACTAGCCAGATTCGCCACTGGCTCCGGTGTGGGTGAGGCCGGTGTCGATGTTTTTAGCGACCAGCTTGGCGCTGGCGATGACGGCTCCGGATTCGTCCGTGACAAGGCCGAGGATTTCGGAGCTGGTTTGGGCGAAAAGTGATAAGGCGAGAAGCGCCAGCACGGTGAGCAAAAGCGAAAGTCTTTGCATAGATGCGAACCCCTGATTGAAGTCGAGGCACTCCACCTCGGTAACCAAACTTTAACAAAGTATTTCTGATTTGAGAAGCGTCCGCAACGTTTGGCGCAATTGCGGTTTATAATGAGGCGGGTAGGAGTGCGCCCAAAAGACGACTATGCGAAATCTACTTTTTTTGGCCTTGCTGATGACGCTGCCGCTGGCCGGCGAGGTGACCTATGCGAAGGAAGTTTCGCGGATTATGCAAGGGAAGTGCCTGCAATGCCATCGCCCGAACGACATTGCGCCTTTTGCTTTAAGCACTTATGACGATGCGGTGGCATGGTCAGACGACATTAAACGCGTGGTGAACGAGGGCTTGATGCCGCCCTGGAAGCCAGTGGCGGGCCATGGGGAATTCCGTGACAGTTTTGCGCTGACGACGCAGGAAAAGGTGGATCTACTGGCGTGGATTGACGGCGGGACGCCGATGGGGAACGAAGGCGATATGCCGGAGGCGCTGTCGAATAAGGGCGATTGGAGCCTGGGCGAGCCCGACCTGACGGTGAAGATGGCGGAGAGCTTTACGCCGGTGCGGGGCCGTGACACATACCGTTGTTTCGTGCTGCCGACGGGGCTGGAGGCCGACCGATACGTGAGCGCGGTGGATGTGGTGCCGGGTAATCGGCAATCGGTGCATCATGTGATTTTGTACCTCGATTCGACTGGCAAGGCTGAGGAACTGGACGCGGCCGATGAGGGTCCGGGCTATAACTGCCTGGGCGGGCCGGGCACGCCGATCGTTGGGAATTTCAGTTTGGCGGACTTAGGGAACCTGGCTTCGGCGCTGACCTACACGTTGGGCGGTTGGGCGCCGGGGACGCGGGCGCACATGCTGCCAGCGGGCGTGGGTATTCCGCTGAGCAAGAAGGCTCGGATTGTGATGCAGGTGCACTATTACTCGGCCGTGTCACGCGATCCGGACCAGACGCGGGTGGGCATTTATTTTGCGAAGACGAAGGTGGAGAAGCCTTTGTTTTTCCTGCCGATCGTGCAGCAGCGGCTGAGTATTCCGGCGGGTAAGGCGGACCACATGGAAACGGCCACTTTCACGGTGCCGTTTCTACTCGATAATCATGTGATCAATGTCTTCCCGCATATGCACTTACTGGGGACGGAGATCAAGCTGGAAGTGACGCGGGGGAGTAGCTCGACGCCGATGATGTTGATCGATAAGTGGGACTTCAATTGGCAGGGGCCGTACACTTACACCAATTCCCTGGCGGTGCCCGCGGGTAGCACGGTGCGGATGAGCTGCAAGTACGATAACTCGACGAACAATCCGCGGAACCCGAGTAATCCACCGAAGCGGGTGACCTGGGGTGAAGGCACCGAAGACGAAATGTGCGTCGCGTTTATGGGCGTGACGCTCGACCGGTTTAACCCGCTGTTCTAAGCCCTTGGCGCTCCTGGAAGATGAACGCTGGATGCGCGAGGCGCTCGAACATGCCGGGTTCGCCGCGACCATGGGTGAGGTGCCGGTGGGCGCGGTGGTGGTGGACGCTGGAGGCGAGATGATCGGCTTTGGCAGTAACTCGCCGGTAGGCCAATGCGATCCTACGGCGCACGCCGAGATCGAGGCTTTGCAGATGGCTGGGCAGCGGACCAATAATTACCGGCTGAATGGGTGCACCATTTACACGACTCTGGAGCCCTGTGTGATGTGTGCGGGGGCGATTGTGCATGCGCGCATTCAGCGGTTAGTGTTCGGCGCGCGTGACTTGCGATTTGGCGGCGTCCGCAGTAAGTTTCAGATTGCCGATAGCGAGTTACTCAACCATCGGGTGGAAGTGGTGGAGGGCGTGCTGGCGGTGGAGTGCCAACGACTGCTACAGGGTTTTTTTGAGGAACGGCGCTAGCATGCGAAGTTATCGACAGTTGTGGATCGGCATCGTGTTGGGGACTCAGGTGTTGGCGAGCGATTCGACGGCGTTCGACGCGGTGCCCTTTCTGCGGAGAACCTGGAATCTATCGGGGCCGGAGATTGCGGCCATTGAGCGAGGCGACCCGGTAGGGAAGCTGCTGCAGCGCAATGCCGATGGCGAGGTGGCGATTCTGGGGGTGATCCGGCTGTCGCGATCGAAGGAAGAGTATCTGGCCTGGTATCGCAAGGTGGAGAACTATAAGTTGAGCCCCTTAGTGGCGGAAGTGGGCAGGATCGGCAATCCGCCGGAGCTGAGTGCGGCGGACCGGCTGCAGTTAGAGCCGGACGAAATCAACAGCCTGCGCAATTGTCAGGCAGCGAAGTGCGACGCTAAATTGACGCGTGAGGAAATTGAACGGCTGCGGACGGGCGTCGATTGGTCGAAGCCGGGCGCCGCGGCGCGGGCGAACGTATTCGCGCGCCGGATGTTACTCGACTATGCCGGCGCTTATTGGCAGCGGGGCGATGCAATGTTGGGGCAGTATCAGAGCGACGACACCACGATCGACTTAGGGGCCGCTTTCCGGGGCATGTTAGACGCGTCGCCTTTTTTACGGGAGAGTTTTCCGGAATTATTTCGCGAGTTACACGACTATCGGGGCGCGAAGCCAGGGGCGGATGACTTTCTGTAT
>JBBQQS010000121.1:0-11581 GCA_038215525.1 Bryobacterales bacterium | reverse complement strand
GGTGTGACCTCCACTGAAGACATCCTCACCATCTCCATCATCGCCAACGCTAGTAGCAGCCAGTGGATCCTAAACATCGCCAACTTCCGCGTGGGCGTCCAAATCAACGCCCCGGTGCCGGAACCCGCCACCCAACTGACTTTTGCCGCCGCCCTGATCGCGATTTCGCTGCTGATCCGGCGGCGCAACCGAAACACACCCGGAGGTACCGCCTAGCGAAAGAAACCATCCCCCAGTTTCATCCGATTAAAAAAATACGACAGATCGAGCCCACCGCTGTCTCATGCGGTGGGCTTTCGTTTTCGCGGGAACCGACGATGGTCAATCGGCTGCTGAACTTGGCAGCGCGGCGAGGCGCTTTTGGTTACAGGCCTCGCCCAATACGACGGTGGGCAAGGCTCAGTTTGGCCGCGTCACCGGCATGGCGAATTCGCCGCGGCAGACGCAGTTCGCTCTGAAGCTGTTGTTCTAAGGCTTACCTCGTCCGCAGCGAGCGGCGGCGCCAAACGCCGATCACCAGCCCTAGCGCGCTCCCCACCGGCAACAGCGAGGATGGTTCCGGAACGGCGGCATCGAAATTTACCGAATCCGGGTTGAAATTGGGACGCGAGCCGATGCCGGTCGGGTCGAGGTCCAGACGGAATAGATAGCCATCGGGATCGCTGCTGGTGAAGAGATTCGACAAGCCGTCGCTCGAGGTGAGGCCGTGAAAGTAATCGTTCAGGGCGTTGGTATTGGCGAGCACGACGGCCCCGGGCAGCACCCCCGAAACCGCGCCGGGCGCCGCCAGCAAGAAGTTCGACACCCTAGCCTGAGCGGCATCGGAAGCGCCAAGCCCGGGGTTGAACTGCAGGTAGATGCCACCGCCGGTGGCAGAGACCGGAGAGGTGTCGATGGCGACCTCGAAAATCGTGGCTGAGGGAGCGGCGAAGCCGAAAGCGAGGGCGAGAAAGAAGTTACCCGCCGTGTCGTCCGGGCGAATCCTCACCGCGTAAGTTCCGGAAACCGTGGGCGCGCCGGCCAGAATCGCCGTGGTTGATCCGTGGCATGGCCAAGAATGCAAGAGCCGAGTCCGCACGACAGATGGGCTCGCATTCCCTGAGGCGTGTGTTGGACCTCGATCCGCTGCGACGATCCCCTGGAACAAGGCCCCTCGGCTGCGTCAAAAGTAATTTGTAAATTAGTACATCCTTTCTACAGCCGTCGCATCTCACGACTAGCGACCGTGTTAGCCTAACCCGAAGAGAAAATTGTCCTCCGCACGCCTTGCCGCCAAGGAACCCTTCGCTCACGCCTGGTGTTCTTAACGAAGGGCTGGAACCCGCTGCGGGTCCAAGGTCCACTTTCGCTGAAAGGACCTCACATGGACATTCTGTCCTACAGCCAATACCAACTTGTTTACAACGCTTTTTCGTTCACCATCGCCGTCATGGGCGCGGCGACGATCTTTCTGTTTCTCGGCCGATCTCAGGTTGCCGCCCCTTACAAGACCGCAGTGACGATCAGCGGTATCGTCACCGCCATTGCGCTTTATCATTACCTACGTATCTTCGCCAGTTGGGAAGCGGCTTTTGTCGTCACCAACGGCGTGGTGAAGGCTTCCACCGTCGGCTTCAACGACGCTTACCGCTATGTGGATTGGCTCCTTACCGTACCGCTGCTCTTGTTGGAATTGATCCTGGTAATGCGCCTCAGCGCGGCCGAGACTTTTCAAAAGGGTGCGACTCTGTCCGGCCTTGCCGCGATCATGGTGATCTTAGGCTATCCCGGCGAGGTCTCCGCTGACCCAGGTACCCGTTGGCTTTGGTGGAGCTTATCGATGATCCCGTTCCTGATCATTGTCTTTCAGCTGCTGGTCGGTCTGTCGAAGTCGATCGAAGCGCAGCCGATCGCCGCACGAGGGCTGGTCAGCTCTGCCCGGTGGATTATTCTCCTCACTTGGGGTTTTTATCCGATCGTTTTTATTTTACCCATGTTGGGTATCTCGGGCGGAGCGGCTGTAACTGCCGTTCAGGTTGGCTACACCATAGCCGATATCCTAGCCAAAGCGGCCTTCGGTATTTATATCTGGAATGTTGCGATGCGGAAGTCCGAGAGCCTGGCTTAGTGAATTAGTCGGAATGGGGGGGCCTTTTGCTCCCCCAAGTGATCTACCCGGTGCCTTTATCCATTGCGATTCGCGGAGCTGGCGCGGCCGGACTTAGTCTGGCTCGCGCCTTGCTCGAACGCATGCCCGAAGCATCCGTTTCGATCTTCGATCGACGGCCCAGATTCCCCCACCCGAAGCGGACTTTCTGCTTCTTTGCCGACCCTGGCGCGATCTGTCCCGTACCGCCCACCTATCGTTGGAATCGGGTGATTCTGGCTGGGACTGACTTCAAACGGATTCTCGATTGCCACGACACCCCCTACACGCTCACGCATGGCGATGGTTTCTTTACTACGCTCCTCGCCGACCTGGAGTCGCGCGGGGTCCAATTTTACTGGGCCTGCGATGATGTCGAAATCGACCGGAACCAAATTCTCACCGGTGGGCGAGCCCACGCTTTCGATCTGGTCGTCGATGCCGCCTTCAACGCGGAGGGAAGGGAAGCTGTCCTCTGGCAATCGTTCACGGGCATCTGGGTAAGTTCTCCCCAGCCGATCTTCAATCCGGAAGCAGCCCTGCTGATGGAACTGCAGGACTGCGAGCCGGGCACGCCGCTGCGATTTGCCTACCTATTGCCTACCTCTCCCTATACCGCTCTGATCGAGCATACCGCCTTCAGCCCGCGGCCTTTCCCCAGAGGCTGGCATCTCGAAAGATGCCGCGCGTGGCTGGCGGCGCGGGGATGGGGCGGAATCGAGGAAGAGGATAGTGAGTACGGCGCGATCCCGCTGGGGTTGAAATCGCGGAGTGCGGGCCTGAGCGTGGGGTCGGCCGGAGGAGCCATTCGCGCCAGCACTGGTTATGCCTTTCAGACGATTCAGCACCAAGTCGCCAACCTCGCGCAGCAGATTGCCGATAGCCCACCCCACCTGCGGTTGACCCAGCCCACGGCCTTCCCCGCCTGGATGAAGCTCGGCGACCACCTGTTTCTTCAGGCCTTGGCCAGCGCCCCGTCCCGCGGCACCGCCATGATGGAGCAATTGCTCACGCAAGCACCTGAGCGCGAGTTGATTCGCTTCCTGGCCGGCCAGGCATCTTTATGGGAAGCCTTGCGCGTGATGGTGAAAGTCCCGAAAGTGGCGATGATCCGCGCCCTATGCTTCGGAGGCGGATGACGATGGGCAATCTCCTCTGCGGCTTCCTGCTGGCTGGGCTGGGGCTCGCTGCCGCTTACCGGATGATAGTGGCGGAGTATCTCGCCCTGGGGCTGATCCTCGTCGCCGGCATCCCGCACGGAGCCTTTGACCTGCACTGGGCCCGGCGCAAGTGGCCGGCCGCATCGTCGGTGTCGGTCGCGGCCATTTACCTCGCTATCGGCGGGGGCATGAGCCTCTTGTGCTTATGGCTGCCGGCCGCGGGTCTGCTGGCCTTCCTGGTCCTTTCGGCCGTGCATTTTGTGGAAGGCGAACTACCGCGGAGTCGCTTCGTCACCGCGGTCTCCTTTGGCCTCGCGTCGTTCGTCCTTCCCATCTCCTTCCACTTGGAATCAGCGGGCGGTTATTTGAGCTACTTCTTGCCCGCCGCGCAGTTCCAAACCTTGGCCCCGTGGCTACGTTCGGCAGGCCCACTGCTATTCCTGCTCTGCCTCACCTTGCTCAGCATGGATGCCCTCGAAGGTCGCCGCACCGAATTGACGCAGCGGCTGCTCTGCCTGGGTGGCTGGCTGTTTCTGCCGCCGCTCGCGGGTTTTGCGGTCTGGTTCATCGGCCGCCACTCCCGGCAACATCTGCTGGCCTGCCGGACTCACTTTGCCGACGCGCGAAGTGGCCTCGGAGACCTCGTCGTGATCTCGCTGCTGGCCCTGCTCCTGCTGGTGCCCCTGTTCTTGCGCTTCGATCCTCGCGACCTCAACCAGCTTTTCGCCGCCAGCATCATTCTGGTGGCGGGGCTCACGCTGCCCCACATGATTGTCACCCACAAACATGAGTCTTTGTTCGTTCGAAGCGTCTAGCGGGAACCATGCCCGGCCCACTCCGCCAAATGCGGCGACAAATCCGGACAAGGCCAGACACGAAAAGTGGCGGTTGGCGGGTTTAATCGATGCAGGGACAAGATGCCCCGAATAAGCTTCTCCATGGCTCCCGTCGACTTGGCTGGTCGGGGAAACCAAGTCGGTTGGCCCGAGTGGCGATGGTTGGCACCATGATTCCGGTGATGATTCCTTTGATCCCCCTGCCGTCTTGTCGTGCAGCCGACTTGCGGCAGCCCGCTGGTATCTGCTACCTTGCCCAATCACACGATGGCGACTGAAGAAGCACTACCGATCGGCCGGCTGGCGGCGCTTGGCTTGCAGCACGTGCTGGTGATGTACGCCGGCGCGATCGCCGTGCCGCTAGTCATCGGCCGGGCGCTCCACTTACCGCCCGCCCAGGTGGCCGCGCTGATTTCGGCCGACCTGTTTTGCTGCGGCATCGCGACGGTGATCCAATCGCTGGGTGTGACGCGCTGGTTTGGCGTGCGCTTGCCGGTGATGATGGGCGTCACCTTCGCGGCGGTGGGGCCCATGGTGGCCATTGCCGAGGCGCACCCCGGCCCCGAGGGCGCGCGGACCATCTTCGGCGCCACCATCGCGGCCGGCTTACTGACGACGCTGCTGGCGCCCCTGGTGGGCCGGTGCCGCGAGTACTTTCCGCCGATCGTCACCGGGACGATCATCACCGTAATCGGCATCAGCCTGATGCGCGTGGGCATTGGCTGGGCGATGGGCGGGCCGCCCGGCATGGCGCAGTTGGATGGCGTGAACAATCCGCGCTATGCGGCGCCGGACAACCTGGCGCTGGTGGCGTTCGTGCTGCTGGCCATCCTGGCGATCGCCCAGTACGGGCGCGGCTTAGTGGCCAATGTCGCCGTTCTGCTGGGCATGGTGCTGGGGTGCGGTGCTGCGGCAGTGCTGGGCAAAATGAGCTTCGCGAAGGCGGGCGAGGCGGCCTGGTTCGGCCTGGTGCTGCCGTTGGCCTTTGGCGTGCCGCGCTTTGAAGCCGTATCCATCTTGATGATGACGGTGGTGATGGTAGTGGTGCTGATTGAATCCACGGGTATGTTTCTGGCGTTGGCGGAAATTACGGAGCAGCCCCTTTCGCCGGCGCGCCTCGCCGCGGGCCTGCGCACCGACGGGCTCGGCACGCTGATTGGCGGCCTGTTCAATACCTTTCCCTACACCAGCTTTTCGCAGAACGTGGGCCTAGTAAGCCTGACGGGCGTCCGCAGCCGCTATGTCTGCGTGGCCGCCGGCGTCATTTTGATGTTGCTGGGCTTACTGCCGAAGATGGCGGCGTTGGTGGAAAGCATTCCCCAGCCGGTATTGGGCGGCGCGGGGATCATGATGTTCGGCATGGTGGCCGCCACCGGCATCCGCATCCTCTCCGGCGTCGACTTTGCCCGCCACCGCCAGCACCTCCACGTCGTCGCCGTGTCGATTGGCGTGGGCATGATCCCGCTGGTAGCGCCCCGCTGGAGCCAGCACCTGCCCCCGGGCCTTCACCCCCTGCTGGACTCGAGCATTCTCCTCGCCACGCTCACCGCGGTGACGCTGAATCTCTTCGTCGGCTGGCGATCCCCCGAACCACACTAACTCTGCCATTCAGCCGTCCGCGTGAGCTTAGGGCTTCGACCGTGTGAAAAGCAGTTTAGGCTTGAGCTTTTCTCGGCTTCTCAGGTAAGGGGTAAATGACAGCTACTGGCTCGTTAAGGCCCGCAGGAAGGCCACCAGTTGCGATGCCTCCTGGTCGGTGATCGTCAGCGGGCGGAGTTCCGCGGCGGGTTTGGGTGGCTTGCGGTAGTGCTCGACCACCAATTCAAGCGTTGGCAAGGACCCATCGTGCATGTAGGGCGCGGTGAGTGCGACGTTGCGCAGTGAGGGCACTTTGAAGGCGCCGTTCAGCAGACCATCGTGACCGTCCGGGCGCGCAAAGGCGAGCGCGGCGCAGGCCTTCGGGTCGTCGCTAAAGCGACTGCGGCAGTTGAAGCGGTCGTAGGGCAGTGACTGGAGTCCCATCGCGCGGCCGAAGTCCGGCTCATCGCCGCCGGACTTAGCCGTGCCGATGTTGTGGAAGCCTTGATTGGTGAACAGAGGGCCGTTGTGGCACTGGGTGCAACGGGACTCCGGGCTCAGGAAAAGGTTGAGTCCCTGGAGCTCATCGTTGGTGAGCGCCGTACTCACGCGGCCGGCCTCGAGTTCCTCGACGTAACGGTCGAAGCGCGAGGGCTTCGGCTGCAACGTGCGCTCATAAGCGGCCAGGAACTTGCCGACGTCGGCGAACAGCCGATCGACCTCCACCGCGGAAGGAGAGACGCTCGCCACCCGCTCGTACGGCTCGCGATACGCCTCGCGCACGAGCTTGACGACGCCCGCGCGCGAACCGCCCATCTCGACCGGTGACTCCAGCGGCGACAGCGCTTGTGACCATAGGCTATCGCGTCGGCCATCCCAAAAGAGCCAGGTGGCTTCGCTGATCCCCAGCAGGCCAGGTGAGTTGCGCGTCACACCAGCCCGGGAGAACCGCTTGCCGTCCGCGAATGCGCCTTCGGGCTGATGACAGGTGGAGCAGGACACGGTGCCGTCGCCGCTCAGGCGGGGGTCGAAAAAGAGTTCCCGGCCCAGCGCGGCGGCATCGGCACGGTCCGCGAAACGATTCGTGGGATCGGCGCGGATCGGTCCTCGCGCGCCGAGCCACAGACTTCGCATCAGGCTCGACGAGTAGCTGACCTCGAAGGGGAAGCTCAGGCTGTGCGCTCCTGCGGCGTCCTCGTAGCGCACGCGCAGGTTCCACGCCCCCGCCATCTGGAAGCGGACCCCGTCCACCTGAAAGGTACGCGGGCCCAATGGGCGCATCCGGGGCTGATCCGCCAGGCCGTGCCCATGGGCCGGCATGGCGGCATCGAAGTGAATCGTCTTCACGGCGGCACCCGGGGGCAGCGTGATGCTCCACGAGTGGAACCGGCTCAGTTCGATGCCCGTCGCCGCGCTGCGCAAGGTCACCTCCGGGCCAGTGCCCGGCTGGCTTTTGAGAATCACGGCGACGGTCAGCCAAAGCAAAGCCATCCCCGGCAGTACCATTAGTGTGCCCCTCTAAAAAACAGTATCCCTAGTCCCTTGCCTCATGGCGTACTAGGACTTTACACTCGGTGTCGATGCAAATTTATAGCCGATCCCTGAGGTTGCTCGCGGCGTTGGCAATCACGCTGACTCCCAATTATGTCGATGCTCAGGCGCCTCTCGCAACTCAGGGCCGCTGGAGCAGTGTGATCACCACTTCGGTGAACCCGGTGGGAGCGGCCGCTCTACCGGATGGCAAGGTCTTGATGTGGTCCGCCTATGACCGTTACAGCTTTGCCGAGGGCGTCTCCGCGCAGACCCTGACGGGCCTCTTCGATCCGGCCACCGGCCTGACGACTGAGCAGTTGGTAACCAACACGGCGCACGACATGTTCTGCTCCGGCACGTCGTTCCTGCCTGATGGACGGCTACTGGTGACGGGTGGCGATACGGCGGGCCGGTCTTCCATCTACAATCCCGGCACCGCGTCCTGGACCGCGGGCGGCGACATGAACATTGCGCGCGGCTATCAAGGCCAGGTAACCATCGACGACGGCCGCGCTTTTGTGTTGGGCGGATCCTGGTCCGGCGGTACGCTCGGCAAGAACGGCGAGACCTGGGTGAATAACCTCTGGAGTTATTTACCCAACGCCATCGCCAGCGCGACCCTGGGCCCGGACCCCGGCGGCGCCGGGATCGCCGATCGCCACCCGTGGCTTTTCTCCATTGGCGGCGGCAGAGTGGTGCACGTCGGGCCGTCCACGGCCATGAATCTCTATGAACTCAACGTGGCCGGTGGCCGGACCACCTCGCTCGGCAATCGCGGCGACGATCAGTTTAGCCAAAACGGTACGGCGCTGATGTACGACATCGGCAAGATCCTGAAGATGGGTGGCGCGGCCGCCTACGGCGATGCCATCGCCACCGCCGGCTGCTACGTGATCGATGTCACGAATGGCGTGAGCGTTACCCGGACTGGATCCTTGAGACGGGCGCGCGGGATGCACAACTCCGTGGTGCTTCCCAATGGGGAAGTGCTGGCGATCGGCGGTATGCCGGTGCCGGTGGGCTTCTCCGATACCAACTCCATCTTCGTCGCCGAGCTTTGGAATCCCACCACCGGCCAATGGCGCGATGTCGCTTCCACCTCGATTCCGCGAAACTATCACTCCACCGCCTTGCTGTTGCCGGATGGGCGCGTCTTCTCCGGCGGTGGCGGCCTATGCGGTCCGGGCTGCAGTGCCAATCACTCCGACGTGCAGCTCTTCAGCCCGCCGTATCTCTTCCATCCGGATGGCACCAATGCTCTGCGACCCACCATCGGCGCGGCGCCCCCGACGGCCTTTCACGGCTCCACGATCGACGTCTCCACCATCGGCGGCGTTCAGTTTGTGCTGATGCGCTATAGCGCCGTCACCCACTCCGTCAACGCCGACCAGCGCCGTATCCCGCTCATCGGCACGCTGCTCAGCGCCGGTAACTATCGTCTGAACATTCCGGACGCCGGCATCGTCACCCCAGGCAATTACATGCTCTTCGCGCTGAATGCCAACGGGGTGCCGAGCGTCGCCAGGACCGTCAACGTTCTGCCGCCGGTGCGTCCGGTAATCACCCTCACGACCCCAGCGAGCGGCCAGACCTTCCAGGCGCCGGCCAGTATCGCCATCAACGCCGCCGTCAGCGACCCCTCGGGCACCGTTGTCCGCGTCGATTTCTACAATGGCGCCACCAAGCTCGGCGAAGCCACCACCGCGCCCTACGCCTTCACCTGGGCCAACGTACCCGCGGGCTCCTATACCATCAACGCGACCGTAGTCGACAGCACGGGCTACAGCGCAACGGCCAGTGTGCCGGTCTCCGTGGCGGCTACTCAGGTAAATCGCCCTCCGGCGGTCTCCCTCACCTCGCCGGCCAATGGTGCCACCTTTCTCGCGCCCGCCAGTGTGTTGATCGCGGCCACCGCGTCGGATCCCGATGGCAACCTGGCCAAGGTGGAGTATTTCCAGGGCACCATTAAGCTCGGCGAAGATACCGCCCCGCCCTTTTCATTTAATTGGAACAACGTGCTGGCGGGCAGCTACCAGTTGCGCACCGTGGCGACGGATCTGGCCGGATTAACCGCCACCGCCGTGGTTAACATTACGGTGAATGGGGTGGCGGGACGCCCTCCAGCGGTGTTGCAGTCGCTGAAAGGCGCGCCGGTGCCGGAACCGGCAACGCTCTCGTCGTTCGTCACCAACCGGGCGGCCGCCATTGCCCTGGGCAAGGCGCTGTTCTGGGACGTCCAGGTATCGAGCGACAGCAAAGTCGCCTGCGGCAGTTGCCACTTCCAAGCCGGCGCCGACGTCCGCGCGCGGGCGCAAAGCAACCCCGGCAGTAACCGTGTCGGCGGCTCGCCGTCCGGCTTTGTGCGGACGCGTTCCGGCGCGGCCGCTTCGGGTCCGGACTACCGGATGAACACCGCCGACTTCCCACAGTACGAACTCAGCGCCGCGGGCGATCCGAATTCCACCAGCGTCTTTTCTACCAGCGACGTGATGGGCTCGCAAGGAGTTTCGCGCACCACGTTCACTTCGGCGGCGCTGGCACCGGGCCTGGACGTCTGCAACGCCGCCCTCGATCCCGCCTTTGGCACCTTCCGGCAGTCAACCGCGCGCAATGCGCCCACCGTGATCAACGCCGTGTTTAACCTCCGCAACCTCTACGATGGCAGCGCGAACCACTTCTTCAATGGCGTGGATAAGTTCGGTAAGCGCAATATTCAAGCCGTCATCTACCGCGGCGCCGGAGCCACGCCCACCGCGATTGCCCTCGACAATTCGTCGCTCGCATCGCAAGCGGTGGCGGTGCCCGTTAGCGGAATCGAGATGTCTTGCGCCGGCCGCACCTGGCCGCAAATCGGCCACCGGCTGCTCTCGGCCGCTCCGCTCGCACTGCAAGCCGTATCCGCCACCGATAGCGTGCTAAGTTCTTTTGTCGCCGCCGGCGGCCGCGGACTGCGCAACACTTACCGCGACATGGTGCAGGCGGCCTTTGCCACCGACCTGTGGAACTCCACGGCCAACGTCACCATCGCGGGCCAAAGCTACAACCAGCGCGAAGCGAACTTCGCCTTGTTCTTCGGCCTGGCCCTTCAGATGTATCAATCGACGCTGGTGTCGAACGATGCGCCGCTTGACCGTTATTTCGCCAACTACCCGTCCACCAACATTGCGAATGCCGCGGCGCTCACCGCCACCGAGCAGCAAGGGCTCACGCTGTTTACCGGCAAGGGCGCCTGTGTCGGTTGCCACTCCGGCCCCCAGTTGAGCAACGCCGGAACCCCAGCCTTTCTTGCGCTCGCGAGTGGCGTCGCGACCGATCGCATGTTCCAGGGCAACATCCAGAAGGGAATGTATGACTTCGGTTTCTACAACGTCGGTGTGCGCCCCACTTCGGACGACATCGGCCTCGGTGGCGTGGATCCCTTCGGAAACCCTTTCTCCTTCAGCCGGCAGGCGACTTCGGGCGTGAATCGCGATGGCTTCACCGTGACGCCCTGTAGCTTGAGCGAGGACCCCTGCACTCCCGTGAGTCCCGCGGAGCGAACCGTGGTGGATGGCGCGTTTAAGACGACCACGCTGCGCAACGTCGCGCTCACCGGTCCGTACTTCCACGACGGCAGTTTGGCGACGCTCGAAGATGTCGTCCAGTTCTACATCCGGCGCGGCAACGCCCGCGCGACGCAGACCGGCGACACCACCGGCTTCGGCGCCAACCCTTCGAACCTGGCGGGCAGTTTCCCCCGCATCGAGCTCTCAGCGGCCGAGCAATCGGCCCTTGTACAGTTCCTGCGTACCGCCTTGACTGACGACCGCGTGGCTTACGAGCGCGCGCCCTTCGACCATCCAGAATTACCGCTCGTCGAAGGCACCCAGACGGTGCTGTTGCCGGCCGTCGGCGCCGCCGGACGCGCCACACCCCTCAGCCCGTTTACCAGTGTGCTGACCTCCGGCGGACTCGGCTATCCGGCGAACCGCGCTCCCACGGTCAGCCTCAACACCACCGGCACGACCTTCACCGCCCCGGCTTCAATCACCCTCAATGCCACCGCCGGCGACACCGACGGTACCGTCGCCAAGGTGGAGTTCTTCAGCGGCGCCACCAAGCTGGGTGAGGACCTCACCGCACCCTACTCCTTTCTCTGGGCCAACGTCGCCGCCGGCCCTTACAGCGTCACCGCGCAAGCGACCGACAACCTCGGCACTTTCGCCACCTCAATAGCGGTCAACCTCACTGTCACCGCGCCGACTAACAACCCGCCCACCGTCAGCCTCACCACCACCGGCACCATCTTCACCGCTCCCGCCTCGATCACTCTGAACGCCAATGCCGCCGACTCCGACGGTAGCGTGACC
>JBBQQS010000120.1:0-11630 GCA_038215525.1 Bryobacterales bacterium | reverse complement strand
CCTTCGCTTCGGGTTTCGGTCCTTACTCCTGAATGTCCTTGTAATTGCGGAGGACTTGGATTGAGTGCAGCTCGATGGACGGCAGTTTGGCCGGAGGCGGAGCGTAGTCCGGAATCTCGATTTTCTTCTTCGCGTACAGGTCGAAGTAACGCTTCGGCACTACCAGCGGCAGGTGCGGCTTCTGCAAGCCGATAGAGAGGAAGAAGGCCTGGTCCTTCAGCGTTCGGAGGGCCTGAATCGCGGTCTTGGTGGTGAGGCCATCGGGCAAGGTATCGTCTGCGACGTCGCGGGATTCCCAACTCATGCCGAGTTCCGTACGCGAGCGGCGGAGGAGCGCGTTGTGCCATCCCCGTGCTTCAAGGCGCGCCCAGAAGCGGCGCTGGCGGTCAGCATTGGCCGGCGTATTCCAATCCGTGGCTCCGTCTGGTGTAGGCGGGAACCAAGCCGCGATGCTCCAGGAGGGGATGTCGTTCAAGCCGTTGTGATAGGTGCGGCCGAAACTGGTGGTGACGTAACCGGCTTGCTTGAAGCACTGCGGCAGGGTGACCACATCGGGCAAATGCTTACGGAAATGCGTTTGCGAATCGTAGATGCGCGTGGTGTCGGGCCGAAGCCCGGTGAGATACGAACTGCGGGATTGGCTAGCGCTGGCGAACTGGCAGTAGGCGCGGGTGAAGACCGTGCCCCGCTCGGCCAGCGCATCGATATGAGGAGACTGCACCACGCCGTGGCCGTAGCAGCCGAGGTCAGGCCGCAAATCGGAGATGGTGATCAAGAGGACGTTGGTGCGCGGCGTCGCCCCATTCAAGGAGGCGGCGAGCGATGCGCCAAGCAGTTGGCGGCGGTTCATGTTTAGCTTCTTAGTCTCCCGTCGCTTTGGCGAGTGCGCCCAGGCTCTCGGTGGCCTTCTTCTTGTTCGGCAGCATCAGGATGGCGATGGCGCCGACGGCCGACAGCAGGAAGACGAACTTTAGCGCGACCCCATAACCGCCCGTTTCCTGCATCTTCGAGACGATCCAGGGGAACCAGGTTTGGCCGATGGTGTCGGTGGGCAGGATGATCGCCATCACGCGGGCCAGCGAATTTACGCCGAATTTTTCCGCCGCCATCAGCGGGATCAACATATAGTCCGCGCCCATGCCGAAGCCGAAGAGGATGCCGAAGACGTAGACGATTTCGGGGCTGGAGGGCGTCACCGCGGTGACGAGCGGGATGGTGGCAGCGACCAGCAGATAGGTTACCGACATGACGACCTTCTTCGAGTAGCGGTCCGCTAGATAGCCCATGACGATGCGGCCGGCGATTGACGAAAACAGAATTAGCAGCAGCGTGTTGCTAAACAGGGTGTCGAGGACTTTGGGATCGCGGAAGCCCTGGTCCTGAAAGATGAACTTCATGTGCTGGTTGATGGAGCCGATGGAACCGATGGAGCAGGTGCTGCCTACGAGCAAGAGCCAGAAGGCGGGCTCCTTGATGATCGCGTCCCAACTGGCGGGCAGTTGCTTGGTTTCGGCGTGCGGCACGGCGGCGCCATCGGGATAGAGCCCGATATCGCCGGGCTTGTCCTTTACCAGGAAGAAGGCGATCGGCCAGATCAGTAGCAGCATGCCGCCGATGATCAAGAGGGCGGTTTGAAAGCCGAAGGCCTCGGTAAGCGGTTGCGCGATGTACTTGGAAGAAATGCCGCCGAAAACGCCGACGCCGAGGTAGACCACGGCCATGGCTTTGCCGCGCTGGTTCTTGAACCAATTGGCGGTTAGCACCTGGTGCGCGATGGGTCCGGAGAAGATGTAGCCCACCATGTAGAGCACCCACAGGGCTTTGTAGATCAACAGTGACGGGCCCATGGTGCCGAAGCCAAGAAATGCCAGAGCCGTACAGGTGGAGCCAATCAGTAGCATGGCCCTTGGCTGAAAGCGATGCACCAGCAGCGGGCCCACCCACAGCGTCACCAACGCGGCAATCGGGAAGCCGAGCGTGATGTCGGAGCGCGACCAGCCGAAGGCCTTCGTGTAGTAGGTGTAGAAAAACGGCATGCCGTAGTAGGGAATGCCGACGGCGAGTCCAAAGGTGAAAAAGGCGTAGATGGTGATCCACCAGCCGTGGAAAAGGGGCTTCTCTTGCTGCATATCGATCTCATATTATGTCACGCTCCGCGCGGCTGGGGATGGTTCTCCCGGTCCTTGAGTACTGCACGCCGTAGCCACCCGGGAATTGCGATATGCTGACTAACAGTTCATTAAGAGGTCTTTCCATCATGAGAAATTTAGCTTTGTTGTTGCTTTTGTCGTGGATGCCCACGTTGGCTTCGGCCCAAGTGCTGTACGGCACGTTGCTCGGCAACGTGACGGACCAAACCGGCGCGCCAATCCCCAATGCAAAGGTAGAAGCGCTGAATACGCTTACCGGCCAACTGAAGTCCTCGGCGACCGACGATCGCGGCGCTTATTTCTTTAACGACCTGCAAACCGGCACTTACAAGGTGACCATCGCCTCGCCCGCTTTCGGCAAGATGCAGCAGGATAATCTGCGCATCAACGCCAATACGACGGTTCGTTTCGATGCCGCCATGAGCGTTGCCGGGGTAAATGAAAGTGTCACCGTCGCCGCCACGGCCAGTGTGCTGAAAACGGACAAGGCGGACGTCAGCGCCCAGCTTTCCCGCCAACAGGTGACGGACCTGCCGATGGGTGCGGGCCGCAACTTCCAAAGCCTCTACCGGACCATTCCGGGCTTCTCGCCGCCCGCCGAAGCGCATTCCGATGCTGGTAACCCGCAGCGCTCGCTGGTATCGAACGTCAACGGTGTCTCCTTCTCGAATAGCAACACCAAGCTCGATGGCGCGGTGATCAGCTACCCCTGGCTGCCTCACATCACGGCCTACATCCCTCCCGCCGAAGCCATCGAAACGGTAAACATCGTCACTAACGCCTACGACGCTGAACAAGGCATGGCCGGCGGCGCCGTGGTGAACGTGCAGATCAAGAGCGGCACCAACGACTTCCACGGTAGCGGCCACTGGTTTCACACCAACAGCAAGATGCGTGCCCGGCCGTTCTTCTTCTTCGAGAATCGCCTGCCCAAGAACATCCTGAACCAATGGGGCGGCACCTTTGGCGGACCCATCAAGAAAAACAAGCTCTTCTTCTTCGCCAATTGGGAACGCACCACCCGCCGCCAATTTGCCTTTGCCTTCCGCACGGTGCCTACCGACGCCCTGAAAGCTGGCAACTTTGACGGGTCCGGCGTTACCGTTTTCGATCCCAGCACTGGTACCGCCACCGGTACGGGCCGCACGCCGTTTCCGAACAACCGCATTCCGGTCAGCAGTTTCGATTCCGCTTCGCGTACGCTGCTAGGCTTGGTTCCGGCGCCCAATCAGCCCGGTACGATCAATAGCAACTTCCTGGCCACTGGCACCTACGCCTTCAATCGCGACAACGCCGACTTCAAGGTGAACTACAACCCCACCGAAAAGGCCAGCATGTTCGTGCGCTACAGCTATTCGCCGAGCAACATCTTCGATCCGCCTAGCTTGGGGGCCGTGGGCGGCGACGCGCTGACCGGTGGACAGCCCGGCACCGCGCCTGGCCTGATCCAGACGGCGTCCGTCGGCGGCACCTATACCCTGAGCGCGCGGATGCTCTTTGACGGCAACGTCGGCTTCACGCGGCAGCGCCTCGGCGCGCAGAACGTCGACATCGACCGGAATTACGGGCTCGACGATCTGAAGATCCCCGGCACCAACGGGTCTGACCGTTTGCAGGGCGGCTATCCCCGCTTCAATATCGTGGGCTTCTCGGCGCTGGGTAACCCCAACGTCTCCAATCCGTTCCTATTTCGCGATCACCAGTTCACGGTGACGGCGAATTTGGGTTACATCCGCGGCGCGCACTCTTTCCGCTTCGGATACGACTATCAGTACCTCACCATCAACCACTTCCAGCCCCAGGCCGCCTTCGGGCCCCGCGGCGGCTTCAACTTCAATGGCCAGTTAACGGCGCTCAACGGCGGCGCGGCCCCCAACCTCTACAACAGCTTTGGCGACTTTGTCCTCGGCCAGGCCAATGGCTTGGGTAAGGACGTGCAGTATCTCAACCCCGCCACTGTGCGCATGCCTTCGCATGGCTTCTACGCCCGCGACAACTGGCAGGTGAATCGCAAGCTCACCGTCAACTACGGTATCCGATACGAAATCTATCCCTTCGGCCGGCGCGACAACTCCGGCTTCGGCCGTTACGACGTTGCTACGGACCGGGTGATCGTCGGCGGCTTGGGCGGTAACCCCACTAACAGCGGCGTCGACGTGGGTAAGGGGCAATTGGCGCCCCGCCTGGGTTTGGCGTATCGGCTGAACGACAAGACCGTCGTCCGCGTAGGCTTCGGCATCAGCATCGATCCCAATAGCTTCCGCCAGATGCGTGACGCCTATCCGGCTACCATCTCGTCGCAATTCATCGCTCCGTCCTTCCAGGCGGCGGGCACGCTGCGCACCGGTATCCCGGTGGTTCAGGGCCCAGACCCTCGCGCCGGTACTTTGATCCTGCCGCCGGCTTTGCAGACCACCACTTACCCGCTCAAGATCAACCGTGGCTATATCCGCAGCTATAACGTCACGCTGCAGCGCGAGGTCGGCGCGGGCGTGAATATCCAGGCTGGTTATGTCACCACCAAGTCGGTTCGCCAGTTCAACAATTTGAACTTGAACTGGTCCCCCCCCGGTGGCGGGAACACGGGGCGTCAGCTCTTCGGCAACGTCGGCCGCATCGGTACGATCAATTTCTTCACCCCCTTTCGGGACTCCACTTACGATTCGCTCCAAACGCAGATCGTGAAGCGCTTTGCCAGCAGCGGCTCGAACCTGGGTGTGGCCTATACGTGGTCGAAGGCGATGAACTTCGCCGATAACAGCGAAAGCGGCATCACTTGGAATCAAGTCTCGATTCACGAGCGCAATCGGGCCCTGGCCGGTTTTGACCGTCCGCATAACCTGGCCATCTACGGAAACTATGAGATCCCTTTTGGTAAGGGCCAAGCGCACTTTACCAGCGGCATGGCCAGCAAGTTACTCGGCGGTTGGCAGCTCAATGGCATCTTCACCGCGCTCAGCGGCAATCCCTTCACGGTAGGCTCGAGCGGGGCCTCGCTGAATGCCCCGGGCAACGGCCAGACGGCTGACCAGGTGAAGTCGACGGTGGATTTGCCCAAGGGTGTCGGTCGCGGCGCGAGCTGGTTCGACCCCACGGCGTTCCTGCCGATCACCGATGTTCGCTACGGCTCCACCGGACGCAACATCTTGCGCGGCCCGGGCCGCTTGAATCTCGATGCCAGCGTCTTCCGCAACTTCCGGGTGAAAGAGAAGGTGACCATGCAGTTCCGGCTGGAAGCTTTCGGCGTCACCAATACCCCGCAGTTCGGCAATCCTGGAGCCGACGCTTCCTCGCCCTCCCGCAATGCGGATGGCAGCATCCGGGCGCTAAATAACTTCACCGAAGTTACCTCCGCCGTCGGCGAGCGGCAGCTTCGTTTCGCCGTGAAGATCTTCTTTTAAGCGTCACCTCTAAAGAACTGGCGGCTATGAACCCGTGTGACCCGTTGCTCACGCGACGGGATAGGTTTTTTAGGGCGCACCCAAATGCTTCCGGATAAATCGATACGCATAATCGCCGTGAATGCGATGGGGCCCGTCGAAGTAAGTGATCTCGGCTAAGTCCGCGACGCCGGCTTGCTGGTAGTAGCGCTTCGTTTTGGCGAACTCGTAGGCCACCCATTCGTCGATCCCGACTCCGTCGGAATGGCCGCGCTCGACTAAGAAGGGTCGCGGGGCAATCAGCGCCGCCATTTCGGCGTGCCCGAAGCGCGGACCCAGATTCCAGTCGAAGGCTTCGTACTCCTTGGTGAACATGAAGCTGAAGCTATCTTCGGTGCTGGTGAGCTTCCACAGCCATTCGTTGAAGTTACCGGAACAAACGACGACCTTGTAGCGGGGCTCGATCGGCGGGACGCGCAGGGCAGTAACTCCCCCGTAACTTAGTCCGTAATAACCGATCCGCTCGGCGTCGACGAACGGTAGTTTCTCGAGCCAATTCAAGGCCTGCCGATGCTGGGCGCGGATAAAGCTGAATAAGGATAAGCCCAGCGGGTTGGCCTTTCGTTGTAAGTTACGAAAACGCTCGCCGAGAATATACGGATTCTGCGGCGAGTAGACGATATAGCCCTGGTCGACTAACTTGCGCGCGAATTCGTCATAAACTACACGCGTCTTCTCCGGCAGAATTGTATCTTCGGGACGTCCTTCGAGGCCATGCTGCGTGACGACCAGCGCCCGTTTCTCGCCAGGCTTCAGGCCGGCGGGGATGAGTAAGTGCCCGTAGGCTTCCACGGTGCCAGCTACCGGAATGCGGACCTCATAGCCGGTGTAAGTCCTCTCTTGATAACGTAGGCGCGTTTCTGCCTTCGCGGGCAAGAGGGTGTCGGGGAATTCGCCGAAGGTGCCGGCCAATTCAAGGCGCGCTTTTTCGGGGCCCTGGGCCGTGAACCAGGCAGGCCGCTGCCAAGTGGTTTCGCGGATCAGGCGTTGGGTGAAATCGATCCATTGCGCGATCAGCGGGGGGGCCGGGGGCGGGGAAGTCCGGGGGCTGCTCGAAACGATGTGCCAGGGCTCGAGCGTTAACTTCCGCGGCTGCACCAGGGCGGCCAGCCGCTCGCGATCGAAGTGTTCCGCCCACTGCCAGACGTTGTATTCGACGGGAAGCCTGCTGAGGTCCGAAAGGTCGAAACGGAGGTTGGCGACGACGCATTCGTCGATGCGCGTGTCGAGGGCGCAGGCGAGCAAGGCCACCAGCGATTGGTGCCCGCCGATCGAAACCACCCGAATCGGCCGCCGCGGGCCCCGAAACGGCTGGCGAAGCGCGAGGTTGTCGACGGCGGCGAGTACCGTCTGCACTTCGTAGCCCAGCGGATGGCGGCCCATCGGGTAAGCCATGCGGTAGAGGAATTCACGAGGCGGTTGCTCTGTCTTTTTGCCGAGCCGAGCATTCCCCGCCACCTGGGGGCTGCCTTCGAGTAGCTCGGCAACGACGTTGACGCACGCGGGGTCGATGGCCTGCGGGTGATTCTGCAGCGCGACCTGGTAGCAGGCCGGTGTGCCCTTGGGCTCCACCCAACCGCCCACGGCCACTACGCCCTCCACCACCGGCCATGCCACGCCATCCCCATGCCGCACGAAGCCTGTGGCCGGCACGCGCGGATCGATCGCCCCGATGAGCTCGCGCAGCTTCTCCCGCTGGGGCGGGGAGGCACTACGCCGCGCCACAGACGAGACGAGACGCGCGTCGGCGTAGGCGTGCAGGCCGTCGAGCATGTGCGCCGCCGGGTGGGCTACCGGCTCCAGCAGCGCTGTGCCGGGCAGCGCCGTGCCGGGCAGGGCTTGGCTGACGAACAAAACTAAGATGAGCATGATAGCCATGATAGTCGGCTATCGGCCACGCCGGGTTAGGGCCTAAACCACAATCGCGTTCCCGCCCGGCTCTGATCCCCCCGCGCCGATACGCGGATCTCCGGATTTGCTTCCGCGATGGCCGGCAGCGTGTAGTTCACTTGATAGAGCCCTTCAAAGTTGGGTGCGGTTCCCGCGTAGTAAATGCCCGGCCGCGGCTCCCCATTCAGCAGGACGTTGAATTCCGTCAGGAATTCAAGCCAAAAGAATTTTGCTTGAGCGAACAGATCTCGGAGCAACGGGCCAAAGCCGGTGCCATAGAAGACGATCGTTTCGCCCGGCCGGGCCGGGTTGTCCGCCGTGATCAGGTTGCCATTCGGACGCGTGGCGAGCAGCCAGTTTTCGGGCGTCGAGAAGAGCTCCGGTGCCTGCTCCCGCACGCGGATCGGGATCCGTGGCCCCACCAGTCCCGCGCGCCCCAATTGGATAAAATGCTGGCCAGGCAAGGTGTTGGCAGGGAGGAGAAAGTTCACCTGCCCAAAGGAGGAGAAAAATATGGGAAGCAGCGTCGCGCCCCGGTAGATGCGGGCATCGCTGTCGGGGTACATCAGGTACAAGCCGTAAAGGGTGAGGATGGTGTTCGGGGCGACCCGGTTCACCGTTTGCGAAGCCGCATTCACCAAGGACCCCTCCGTGTAGAACGGTGCGGTGGAGGGCAGTTGCAAAAGGTATAGCCAGAGAAAGAGACTCACATAGAATAGTGTGTTTCGCGGGCGATTATTCTCATTTATTTTCGAATATTCTCGAAAAAAGTGGCTATCGGCCGCTCTTGAAGTCGTTTTCCGCTTGTTCCATGGCCACGCACAGTTGCTTGGCCCGGTCATTGGCGCGGTCGCGGACCGAGTGGATCTCCTGCTGGGCGCCTTTCAACTGATCGGCCAGGTGCAGACATGCCAGTACCGCAGCCCGGCTGGGGTCCGAAGTGCCGGTTTGGGAGGCGATCGACGTCATCAAGTCGTCCACCATGGCCGCCAGCTCTTCGATTTCGCCCGGATCGCCCGTGGCCCGCAGGTTGTACTGCTGGCCAAAGATCGTCACTCGCGCGGATTGTTTGCTCACGGGTTGCATACGGGAAAGTTAACCGTTCGTGGACAACGCGTCCATCTGTCCCAACACCTTTTCGATCCGTTCCCGAACCTGTTGGCGTTCGATCTTCAAGCGTCCGACGGCGTCATTGAGCCGGCTCACTTCGGCCTTGGCCAGTTCTACCTGTTCGGCCCACTTGCGGGCGGCCACCTGGGCTTCGTCGGCCTGTTTTTGGGCGGCGTGGGCGTCGGCACGGGCTTTGTCGACTTCGGCCGGTGACACGCCCTGGGCCAGCGCCACTTTGGCCTCGGTGGCGACCGCTTCAGAGACCGCCAATGTCGCCCGCGTTTCGGCCAACTCTTTAATTACATGGGACTTTTCTTCGAGCGCCAGCTTCTTGTCCCGCAAGGCCACGTCTTGCTCCTGCAAGAGTACGCCATTTTCGCGTTCGAGCCTTTGGCGGTCTTGTTTTAGCACGGCCACCAAGTCAAGAAGGCGGCCAATGCGCCGCTCAAGTTGCGTAAGGTAAGGAAACTCATCCCCTTGCGAGGTGGGGGGTGCCGTAGAGGATGACGCAGTGGAAGCCATCCTCTACAATCTACAGGATTGAACGCCGTTACGCGAGAGGAATCTAAAGGGCCGCTTTGGCTTTGGTAACTAAAGCGCGGAAACCGCTCTCATCGTGGAAGGCAATATCGGCCAACACTTTGCGATTGAGCTCGATGCCGGCCTTCTTCAAACCATGCACAAACTTGCTGTAGGACATCTCGCAGGTGCGGCAAGCGGCGTTGATACGCGCAATCCACAGGGCGCGGAAATCGCGCTTTTTCAGGCGGCGGCCGACATAGCCGTACTTCAGGGCTTTCTCGACGGCTTCCTGGGCGGCCCGGTTCAGTTTGCTCTTGGTGAGGAAGTAGCCTTTGGCAAGGCGAAGGGTTTTGTGCCGGTAATCCCGGCGTTTAGTACTGCGTTTTACACGAGGCACGTTTGTTCTCCTTTAGGGTCCCTGGTTTGCAGGGGATCGAGGCGGCTGCGGGCACGTGCAAGGAGCACCGTCCACGCTCGAATGAATTCTTAAGTCAGTTAGTTGGGAAGCATCAGCTTGAGCGCATACTCGTTGGTCTTGTCGACCACCGCGCCTTGCGCCAAACGCCGCTTCCGGCCCGGGCTCTTCGAAGTGAGGATGTGGCGCGCATGCGAATGTCTCCGCACGAACTTTCCCGATCCGGTCTTCTTGAAGCGCTTGGCCGCGCCCTTATGGGTCTTAAGCTTGGGCATGGTGTTTGTCCTTCAATTTCGCTAACGCCTTGATTCTTCTTGCTTTGCCGGGATTCACCCTCGGCGCGCAAGAAGAGTGCATCGCGCAACATCAACCAGCTTACCAAATCCCGCCGACTTCTGACAAACTATGCTCTATGCCGGAGCTGCCCGACATCACCCTCTACCTGGACGCCCTCTCGGCCCGCATCCGGGGCGCTAAACTCGAGCAAGTTGCGCTGAAGAGCCCGTTTCTGCTGCGATCGATTGACCCGCCACTTTCCGAAGCGCTAGGGCGGACCGTTACGGGGCTCGAAAGAGTGGGGAAACGCATCGCCATTGGGCTCGACAATGACATCTGGCTCATCCTGCACCTGATGATCGCGGGCCGGTTGCAGTGGAACAGCAAGAAACTTGCCCAAGCTACCTTCATCTTCAACACTGGCACCTTAATCCTGACGGAAGCCGGTACCCAGCACCGCGCTTCGCTTCATGTGGCGCGCGAGTTAGAGTCCTTCAACCCGGGCGGCCTGGAAGTGCTCACGGCCACCGGGGCTCAATTCTCAGCGGCCCTCACTCACGAGAATCACACTTTGAAACGCACGCTCACCGATCCCCGCATCCTCAGCGGCATCGGCAACGCCTACTCCGACGAGATCCTGTGGCTGGCTCAGCTCTCGCCGATCGCCCAAACCCAGAAGCTGACGACGGAGGAGATCGAGCGGCTATATCGGGCCACGCAGCAATGCCTGCGAGAGTGGATCTCCCGACTCCGCGAAGAGACCGGGGGTGACTTCCCCACCAAAGTCACCGCCTTTCGGCCGGAAATGGCGATGCATGGCAAGTACCGCCAGCCTTGTCCTCGCTGCGGTGAGCCCGTCCAGCGCATTCGCTATGCGGCCAATGAGACCAACTACTGCGTCCGCTGCCAGACGGGCGGCAGATTGCTGGCCGATCGCGGCCTTTCGCGGCTCCTAGGCCAGGAATGGCCGCGGACGCTGGAGGAGTTGGAGTCGCTCAAGCGCGCGCCAGAACCGCGATAGAATCGGGACATGGCCGAATTACTCGTTTCGCCACCTCAGCCGGCAGCAGCCCGAATCGCTTCGGCTCTTCAACAATTGCGGGTCTATTTCTTACTGCCAGAAGAGTCCTCCGTCGAGGAAGTCTTGTCCGAAGAACCGGCGTTGACCCAAATCCTACTGGATTCGGTACCCCACCTGAAGAGTTGTTTCGGTTCCGATGCCGTGCTCGCCCTCCGCGCGCCATTGGACGACTCTGGTGTTAGAGAGTTGTATGCATTAGTGCTTTGGCCGGGCGGTGTCGACGAATTGAGAAGTGCTTTGGCTCGATTCGACGAATCCTTTCTTTTCGAGAGCCCAGCTTTGGGCGCAAATCTTACCTTTACCTACGAACTCGTGTAGACGGCCTTCGATTGGTCCGCTTACTTGCAGTTAGCGCGGGAACTCGCCAAACACGGCACCGACGCCGGGCATCGGAGCGCGGTGAGTCGCGCTTATTACTACGTCTATCACCTGGCGCTGTCGCGGGCAGAGTCCAACGGATTTCTCCTATTGCCAAGCGAAGGAACTCATGCTCAACTCTGGCGCGTCTTTAAGGGCAGCCCGGACGCCAATTGCCAGTATCTGGCGACGATCGGGAATCGATTGAAAGCGAAACGCGTTCTGGCTGACTACGATGCTGCGTACGGACGCCTCCACGAGGAGACCCTCGGGTTATTGGCTGACGCGGAAACTTTTGCCACCTTGCTCGCAAAGTTGCCGCCCCGGCTGCCCGATCCCGCCAGCATGCGGCAGTAGCCCTTTAGATATAGGCGATCACATCGATCTCC
>JBBQQS010000119.1:0-11663 GCA_038215525.1 Bryobacterales bacterium | reverse complement strand
CCCACCACCGCGGCGCTTACTTAGCCGCCCTCGGCAACACACTCACTTGGGACCTCCCCTCCTTCCCCATCTATCTCTGGACCGTCCCCATGTTCCACTTCAACGGCTGGTGCCATCCCTGGACCATCGCCGCCAAAGCCGGCACCAATATCTTCCTGCGCAAAGTAGAATCTCGCGCCATGCTCGAAGCCATCCGCGACCATCGAGTCACTCACTTTGGCGGCGCTCCCATCGTCCACACTATGTTACTCAACGCTCCCGATGACTTATACGCGGGAATTACTCACCCGGTAAATGGATTTATTGCCGGCGCCGCCCCTCCCGTCGCCGTCCTCGAAGCTATGGAGCGCCGCGGCTTCCGCATCTCCCACATCTACGGACTTACTGAAACCTACGGCCCCGCCACTTACTGTGCCAAGCAACCCGACTGGGACGATCTCTCCCTGCCCGAACGCGCCAAGTTAAATGGCCGCCAAGGCATCCCCTTTGTCACCGAAGAAGGCCTCACCGTCATGGACCCCGACACCATGCAACCCGTTCCCGCCGACGGCGAGACCATGGGCGAAGTGATGTTCCGCGGCAACCTCACCATGAAGGGCTATCTGAAGAACCCCGCCTCCACCGCCGCCGCCTTCGCTGGTGGCTGGTTCCACTCCGGAGACCTCGCCGTCCTCGAGCCCGACGGCTACCTCAAGATTAAAGATCGGTCCAAGGACATCATCATCTCGGGCGGCGAAAACATCTCCTCCCTCGAAGTGGAAGACACCTTCTACCGCCACCCCGCCGTCCTCGTCTGTGCCGTCGTCGCCCAACCCGATCTCCAATGGGGCGAAACTCCGGTCGCCTTCGTCGAACTCCGCGACGGCGCCGAAGCCACCGAAGCCGAACTCATCGCCCACTGCCGACAAAACTTAGCCCATTACAAGTGCCCCAAGCGCGTCGTCTTCGGCCCCGTCCCCCGCACCTCCACCGGCAAAATCCAAAAATACGCCCTCCGCGAAAGAGTCAAATCCGCCGCCGCCATCGACGTCTAATTCCCCCAGCCCGATGCGCCCACCGATTGCCGAACCAAGACGTGCGGTGCTTACCTCTCTCCCCTCTGCTACCCTCCTATCCTCCTACCCTCCTATCCTCCTACCCTCCTATCCACCAACCCTCCTATCCACCTACCCACCAAACCTATCCTCCTAAGACCCACAAACTAGATCACTTCCCCCCTATACGGGGGCATCCACGCGCATCCCTGGGTTTCCTTCCAATCCATTGAATCAAATACGCTTAACTGTAATAGTACCCTCTCCGAGCCTTCGAGTCACCCGAAATACGGGTCACGGCCACTTTCAACCTTATTATCAACCACTTACGAAAACGCCTTTACCCTCGCCTGCTACCCTGGAAATAGCCCTCAAGTGAGCCCGGACTCCCGGCCCGCTCTTTTTTTCGATGAAAGGAACCCATGAGCCCCAACCCAATAGAATCAACAACTCCCGGGTTCGTTTCGTCAACTTCAAAACCGCAACACCCGCCACAGGCTCGCGAAATCGTCCGTCCAAACAAGCGGCGACCCGTCTTTCGGCCCATATACCGTCGTCATCTCCCGGATCGCCGCCGATTCCAGCAAATCGGCGTTATCCGTCAGCAACATCCACGTCGACCCATACTGCCCCTTCGTATGCAGCCGCGCCGCCTCCCACCCCAGTTCCCGGGCGAACCCCCGCACTACCGGCGCCAAATCCACCGACTTGTTCGAAATGTGAATCAACAGCGCGCCCCCCGGCTTCAGCTTCGCCTTGTAAATCCGCGCGCACTCCAAGGTCAGCAAGTGCGTCGGAATTGCATCGCTCGAGAAAGCATCGATCACCAGCACCTCGAACGGTTCGCGCTCCCGCTCCAACATCTGCCGCGCGTCGCCCAACACAATCTCCACCTGCGCCGCCGAGTCCCGCAGATAGGAGAAATGCGTCCGCGCCACGTCCACTACATCCGGGTTGAGCTCGAAAAATCGGTACCGGTCGCCCGCGCGGCCATACGCCGCCAAAGTGCCCACCCCCAGCCCGACAATGCCCACTCGCGCCCCGGGCGAACCCAATCGCGCCAACACCGCCCCCGCCCCCGCTTTCTCGCCATAGTAAGCCGTCGGCACCCGGCGCTTCTCCGCGTCCAGATACTGAAACCCATGCAGGATCGTCCCGTTGTGCAGTTCCTTCCGGACCCCAGCTTCGTCCTTCCCCCCCGCCACTCGCAGCGTGCCGAAGAAGTTCCGGCGCCGCTCCAGCACTTCGTCCGTATCCTGCCGCGCCAGCAGCACCAGCGCCGCCCCGATCGCCAGTGCTGGAATCGCATAACGCGCCATGCCCAGGCCCGGTTCCTCGCGCCAACCGAGATACCGCACCGCCATGCAGCCCATCAAGGCCAACGGAAATTCCGTGTAATTCGTAAATATCCGCGGCGCGAGTAAGGCCACAAACGCCGTCCCCAGGGCTCCTCCCACCGCAATGGCTAAGTAGAACTGAGTAAGTCCTCCCGGCTCCGGCTTCCGCTTCACTAACTCGCCAAAGCAAATCATGCACCCGGTAAACAGGGCCAAGCAGTAAATACCCAGGCGCGCCCACAGCGGCAAAGAAACGCCCGCCACTTGCGCCATACAGGCCATCATTACGGCCACCGCGGCCACGGATCCGAAAATATGCGGCCGGTACCAGCGGTCGCTCTCAAAAACGAGAATAAAGCACGCCAAGTAAATGGAAAGCGGCAATACCCATAAGAAAGGGCTCACCGCCACTTCCAAAGTAAGTTGATTCGTCGTCGCCGCGAGTAGCATCGCGCCCAACCCGGATAGGAGCATCCACAATGAAAACGGCCCCCAAGCGATCGGCGTCGCCGCTGCCGGCTCACGCTGCGCTGAAGAGCGCCAGGCGACCATCGCGCAGAGAACCGCAAATACCCAATAGCCAATTCGCCAGCCGATCAATTGCCATCGCACCGGCACCCAGGGTTCAATCACCGTCGGATACGCCAGCAACGCAAGTAAGCTGCCGGCATTCGATACCGCATAGAGGCGATACGGCGACGCCCCCGTGTACCACTGCATCAACAGCGGGCTCGTCGCAGACAAAGCAATCGCCTCCAGGCCGCACAGCAGCAACAGGCGCTTCATCACGCTCCAGGTCGGGTCGTCGCTCTCGCCTAAGTCCACGTTGCCCGCCAAGGCCTGCGTCAACAAGGGCAGTAACAGGATCAAGGTATGGTCCACTCGCTGCGCCCCGATCGCCACGCGCGATAAGCGATCCGCATAGCGGTAGCCCACAATCAGCACGGCTTGGAAGAACAGCAGGCAGGCCGTCCACAATGCCGGCGTGCCTCCGTACAGCGGCAGCAGTTGTCGCGCCACAATCGGTTGAATCGAAAACAGCAGAAAGGCGCTGCAGAAAATGGTAATCGGAAACAAAGGCACTCTTAGCAGCTTACTCGTAGCGCAGGGCCACCACGGCAAACCCCCGCCCATCGCGGGGCTATTTGTTCAGCAACTGGGAGAAAAAAGCCAAAATTACCTGGTCAACCCAGAAACGCGGGTTTCGCTTGGCCAGGAATCCCACATGTCCGCCATGGTCCGGGGCGAGCAGCCCCACGTTTGGGTATCGGGCCCAGTCATGCTTTTCGTAAACGGCAAACGGAATCATCGGATCGTCTTTAGCCTGCACCACCAAAGTCGGTACCCGAATCCTCTCCAGAAACTGCCCGGAGGATTGCGTGGCGTAGTAATTCACTGCCGTGCCGAAACCAAAGTAAGGCGCCGTGATTTGGTCGTCAAAGTCCAGCACCGTCCGGACGTTTTCGAGGACCAGCAGCCGGTCATGATAGGGCCGGTAATGCTCCGGGTGCATCTGTTGCCGCGCCCGGTAGCGCTCCTTGAGCCGCGCGACAAAGCGACTTTCATATAGCCGGTTGCTCGGCGCCATCATCCGCCGGCAGCAGGCCTCGAGGTCGAGCGGCGTCGACACCGCCACCGCACCCGCTACCAGGGACGTGGCCCCCAACTCGCCCAGCAGCTTCAGCACCACGTTGCCGCCCAGCGAGAAGCCGACCAAGTACACGGGGCCTTCCATCCGCTCGACGATCGTCCGCAGGTCACTGGTGAGCCCAGCATGATAGAGCGTCTGCGAAAGCGTTTCGGTTCCGCCGCAGCTCCGCATATTCAGCCGATGCGTCCGGTAGCCTTGTGCCAAGGCCGCCTGGGCCAAACTGCGCAGATAGCCCGAGTCATGCGACCCCTCAAGGCCATGCAGCATGATGATCTCGCCCTTTACGGTAGCGGGCGACTGGGTCATCGCCATCACCCGCACCCCGGGCTCGGTTTCGAAGTAAGTGGGAGTCTCCGGTAACTCGAGCGGCGGCCGCTGCCAGAAATTCGCCGCAATCGTGGCTAAGTGCGCGTTACGGAAGAGCGGTAGAAAAGGCGGGATCTCCAAAGATCCAGGATATCAACTTGATCGCCACGGGGCGGCGCAGCATGCCGGGCCTGGTGAGCCGGTAAGGCTCGACGCCGAATCCTAGTCGCTTCGTTTAGGGCGCAAGATTAGTAGATAAGCTTGAGACCGAACTGAACGATGCGCGGCAGGTTGTTTTGTGCGTTGACGACGCCAAACTGGGGGTTGCCGAAAGCCTGATTCGGTGGCGAGAATCGGGCCGTGTTGGTAATGTTGAAGACCTCGGCCCGGAATTGTAGATTCAGTTTCTCGAGGATCCGCGTGTTTTTCGTGAGAGTGGCGTCGATCTGGGCGGTGCCGTCAGAGCGCAGCCCGCCGAAGGTGCGGGAAGCATTGCCGAAGGTATAGGCGGGCGGATTCGCAAATTGCGAAGTATCGAACCAGCGGGCGGGCGCCGGTCGGTCGAGCTTGGCACTAACGCCCGTCCAATTCGGGCGCTGACCGCCGCCTTGGGAGAAAGTGTTGTTGGTGGTAGCGGTAATTCCCAGGGGTCCGCCGCCAAAGGCGGACCAGATACCGCCTAGTTGCCATCCGCCGAGTGCCCGGCCGGTGAAGCCGCGGCTAGTTTTGAAGAAGGGTAGCTCGTAAACTGCATTGGCGATGAAGCGATGGGTTTGATCCAAGGTCGACGGACTCCACTCGGCGCGCAGATTGGTATTGTCCTGAATGCTCGAGCCACCGATGGTCTCGCCGGCGAAGGGTCCGGCACCGTAGTCCATTTGCTTTGAGTAAGTATGCGAAAAGAGAATGCTCAAGCCGCTGGCATAGCGCTTTTCGATCTTGGTTAGCAAAGCGTGGTAATTCGATGCTCCCCATCCGGTGTTCTGGCCCGTAACGGCATCGAATTGCGGAAAGGGCCGCAGTAACTGCGCGCGCGTAACGGTAGGTTGAGCTAAATTCCCGACGGCAATCTGGCCGAAGAAGGGGTTTGGCACTAACTGCCGCAGGTCATTGCCTTGTTTGAGAAACTCGGGCGAGAGTTGGTTCCAGTTCCGGGCCTCAGCCAAATGATAGCCACGGCTGCCGGCGTAGCCGACCTCCAGGACGAACTTACCGGGTAGCTCGCGCTGCACGTTGAAATTCCATTGGGCGGAAGAGGGGGTAGCATTCGCGCGGTCGGTAAATCCGATGCCTTGGCCCAGTAAAGTGGAAAGACCTTGCGACGAGCCGGAGGGGCGATTAAAGCCATTCGGATAAGGGTTACTCCAGTTCACGACGGGTGTTACTCCGTCGAGGCTGGTGAGGACCGGCGTAGCAGTCTGAAAGCCGCTGGTGCCGAACGGAACAGCGCCGCCGCCAATACCGAAGCGTGTGGAATAGAAGAGCCCGGCGCCGGCACGGATGACGGTTTTGGGAGTCAGGCGGTAGGCCACGCCAAGTCGGGGCGCCCAGTTATTGCGATCGGGGTTAGTGTTGCCGCGGGCGAGGCCGCCGTTGTTGACGAAGGTGAGTCCGCCTCTGAGGTTATAGCCGGTAGCTCTGAGGGGCGAGGCGGCTTCGAAGTCGAAGTTAGTCAGTTGATTGAACCGGTCGGTGACGGGAGTTTCGTAGTCATAACGAAGTCCCCAGTTTACGGTGAGGCGGGAAGTAGCGCGCCAGGTATCGGTGAAGAAGAATCCTGAGTACTTACTCGTGAGGGACAGGGCCGGCGCCGGGTTTACCGCGCCGGAGGGAATTCCTAGTAAGAAAGTGGCAAGTCCTAACCCGGCCACGGGGCTCGAGGTATTGGCGTTGGGGCCCTGGGTCCAGGTGGGGGCGAAGCCAAAATTCGTAGCGCTATCGCCGGTTTGTAAGTTATTGAACGCGATCACCCGGTATTCGGCGCCGAATTTCATAGTGTGCTTGGAAAGAATCTTGGTCATGTTACCTTGCAACGACTGCGTGGTATTGCCAAAAGCGATTAAATCCGTGGCCCCGATGATGCCACCGACAACGGTGTTGGGAATCGAGCCCACGATGCTATAACCGTTGATGATGATGGCCGGGAAAGAAAGCGGATCCACCATGCCCTGCCGCAGGGAGGCGGGCAGACCGAGCGAAGTAATGTCGAAGTTATCGGAGTAAGGCCGGCGGTTGTTGATCAGGCGCGTGGCGGAATATCGGACCATCGAGATGAGGGAAGGCGAGAAGATATGATTGTCTTCCACCACCGTATTCCAACGGGTAAACGTTTGTGGGCCGGCGGTGGGAGCAATGTTCTTGAATTGCTGTCCATACGCGGGGGCGCGCTGGAGCGGAGTGTCGTCGAAGGAGTAACGCGCAAAAAGACGATTCTTTTCCGTAAAGTTATGATCGCCCCGGAAGCTGTAGGAAGTCTTATCGACCTGGTTGCCGTCGGAACGGACGTAATTCACCGCGCCCAGCGCGGTAACTCCGGCAACATTTGGGGCGGGGAAGAACTTGAGTACATTGCGAGCTACCGGGTCGATCCGATTGCCCGGGATGATATTGCCGGGAAACGGAGCGCGGTTGAAGCCGGAGAGGGCGGCGGGGTCATAAATGGTGACGGCGCGGCCGTCGCCCAGGCGGGCTTGGCTGAAATCGCCGGTAAGCTGGCGAGGATCGGGCAGGGTGCCGGTGAAGACGATGCCTTGCACGAATTTGACGATCTCGGTATTGGCGAAAAAGAAAGTCTTGTTGCGGCCATTGTAGACCTTGGGAATCACGACCGGCCCCCCAATGGTGCCGCCAAATTGATTGAAGCGGAATGGTGCGCGTTGGGTGCCGCTGCGGTTGGCAAACCAGTCGTTGGCATTCAATTTGTCATTGCGAAAGAATTCATAGGCCGAGAAATGGAGCTGATTGGTGCCGCCCCGGGTAACTACGTTAAAAACGCCGCCCGAAGCGCGTCCGTACTCGGCGCTGAAGCTATTGGTTTCGACTTTGAACTCCTGCACCATGTCCGGGTTGGCATTGATCACCGGTTGATTTTGGGCCGGCGCGGTGTTGGGGGCGCCATCAAGGAGGAATTCGTTGGCATTGGCGCGCATACCGTTGATGGAATAGGCGACCGTTGAGATCTGGTCGGTGACGAGATTATTCACTCCGGAACTTGGCCGTACGCCGGGAACTAACATGGCCAGCGCGTAAGTATTGCGGCCGAGCAAGGGTAACTCAGTAACTTGCTTATTGCCGATCACCTGCCCGAGCGTGGAATTTTCGCTTTCGAGCACGAGGGCTTGGGCATTCACTTCCATTGTTTCGGCGACGACACCGATTTTGAGTGCCACATCGAGGCGGGCAGCTTGTTGCACGGCTAACTCCAGGCCATTTTGCTTTTGGGTGACAAATCCCGCTTTGGCGATCTCGATGTCGTAACGGCCGGGCGTGAGCGACGGCAATGAATAGTAGCCCTCGGCGCTGGACTCGGTGGAGAAGGAGGCCCCCGACAAGGGATTGCGCGCCGTGACTTTGGCGGCGGGCACGACGGCGCCGGAGGAGTCCGTAACCCGACCGCTGACGGCAGCATTCTGGGCGCACAGGGTGGTGAGCGCAAGGAAAAAGACCGGAAAGAAGCAACGGGGCATGGGAACTTTGTATCACAGATCGTTTTCGCCGTGCGGCGAGGTCTAAAGTGAGAGGCAAAAGGCGTGCCGATTTTGATGCTCACGTTGAGCGCCTACATGAAGTTCACGGCCAATCCTCAAATGATGGAGCAGGTGTCGAAGCAATTGGGCTACCCGCCGTCGCTGCTGACGCCGTTGGGGATTCTGGAGATCTCTTGCGTGATCGTCTACGCGATTCCGCGCACGGCAGACTGGGTACTTAGGCGGGGCGATCTCGACACACGTCCGGGTGGGCGACGGCTTCGTTCCGTCGGCGACGTGCTGGTCTGGCTCGGCCTATACTTGCGCGACGCCCGGGTGCGGGCCCTTATCCCGCTTATTTCTGCTTCGCGGTAAAGTTTTTCTGGAATTTTTCCACCTTCGGGCTCACCACCAGTTGGCAGTAGGGCGCGGTGGGGTTCTTGGCGAAGTATTCCTGGTGATAGTCTTCGGCCTGAAAGAAGCGCGTGGAGGCGGTGATGGCGGTGACGATGGGGGCGCCCAAGGTGGGAGCGAGTTCCTGAATGACGGCTCGCGCGGTGGCGACTTGCTCGGCGGTGTTGTAGAAGATCGCGCTGCGGTATTGGGTGCCGATGTCGTTGCCTTGGCTGTTGAGGGTGGTGGGGTCGTGGATGGCGAAGAAGATCTCGAGGAGTTCACGATAGGTGATGACCTCGGGGTTGAAGCGAATCTGGATGACTTCGGCATGTCCGGTGTTGCCGGAGCAGATTTGGCGGTAACTCGGCTGGTCGACGTGGCCCCCCATGTAGCCGGATTCGACCGATTCGACGCCGCGGACCTGGTCAAAGACGGCCTCCAGACACCAAAAACATCCGCCGCCCAAAGTCGCAAGTTCGCTAGTTACCATTTCTTCTAGCATGACGCAGAAATGCGGGTCTGGGTGAGTCTTTCTGCTAGATTCTGGCTAACCTTTTGATGGGCAAAGCTTTAGGATTGAGATCGACTCAATCCTAAGTGTAATAAAATCATGGCGCTGGCGGGAAGTTAGGTTTCGGCTGACGGGGATTCAAGAAAAACGCGGCCGGAGCTGGTAAAGGCTGGGCCGCGTCGTTCTTGTGGGCGCTAATTAGATCGCGATCTGGGGGCGGCCCGGTTCCGGCCAATCGAGGTGGAAGAACTTGCCGCGGGGCTGATCGGTACGCTCGTAAGTGTGCGCGCCGAAGAAGTCGCGTTGGGCTTGCAAGAGGTTCGCGGGCAGCAACGCCGATCGGTAGCCGTCATAGTAGGAGAGTGCCGAACTGAAGGTGGGCACGGGAACGCCGCACAGGGTCGCTTCGGCGATTACCCGACGCCAATTGGCTTGCGTGCGTTGGATTTCACTGTTGAAAAACTCATCCAGCAGCAGGTTGGCCAGCAGCGGGTCACGTCCGAAGGCTTCGGTGATCTTCTGGAGGAAGCGGGCGCGGATGATGCAGCCGCCGCGCCAGATCTGAGCGATTTCGCCGAAGTTCAAGGTCCACTTGTATTCCTTCTGAGCTTCCCGCATCAGCTGGAAGCCTTGGGCGTACGAGCAGATCTTGGAACAGTAGAGAGCATCGTGAATGGCCGCGACCATGGCCTGCTGGTCACCGGCGAAGGTCTGCGCGGGCCCATGGAGTTTGGTGGAGGCGTAGACGCGCTCCTCTTTTACGGCCGAGAGGCAGCGGGCGAAGACGGCTTCGGCGACGGTGGGGGCGGGCACGCCCATGTCGAGGGCGTTCACCGAAGTCCATTTGCCGGTGCCCTTTTGGCCGGCCGTATCGAGGACGATGTCGACGAAGGGGCCACCAGTGACGGGGTCCTTCTGGTGGAGAATGTCGGCGGTGATTTCGACCAGGAACGAATCGAGCAGCCCCTTGTTCCACTCCGCGAAGACGTCGCCGATCTCGCCCGGCGTCATACCGAGCAGGTTCTTCATGATGCTGTAGGCCTCGCAGATCATCTGCATGTCGCCATATTCGATGCCGTTGTGCACCATCTTGACGTAGTGACCGGCACCGTTGGGGCCGATGTAGGTGGAGCAGGCGACGCCGCCGAGGATGGGGTTGCCGGGCGTGGCGCCTTCGAGGGGCTTGCCGGTGATAGCGTCCACTTTGGCGGCGATGGCGGTCCAGATGGGTTCAATCTCTTTGTAGGCTTCAGGATCGCCGCCGGGCATCAGCGAGGGGCCAAAGCGGGCGCCTTCTTCGCCGCCGGAGACGCCGGATCCGATGAAACGGAAGCCCTTGGCAGCGAGGTCTTTTTCACGGCGGATGGTGTCGGTCCAGAGGGCGTTGCCGCCGTCGATGACGATGTCGCCGGCGTCAAGGTGCGGCAACAGGCTATCGATCACCGCGTCGGTGGGCGCGCCGGCCTTGACGAGGATGATCATCTTCCGCGGCTTCTTGAGCGACGCGACAAAGCCCTCGATGGTGGCTTCGCCCACCAATCCACCGGGCGTGCTGGGGTTTTCGGCGACGAATTTTTCCATGGTCGCCGTGGTGCGGTTGTAGACGGTGATGCGGAAGCCGTGGTCGGCTACGTTGAGGGCGATGTTCTGGCCCATGACGGCAAGGCCGACGAGTCCGATATCAGAAAGCTGTTCACTCATGTTCCTAACATTTTGTCACGCCGAAACCGGAAGCGGGTCGCCGCCGTCCGAAGAAATTGAGAGACTATGACTATGACGCGAATTTTGGCGACTCTGTTGTTGGTGAATTCTGCCCGGCTGTGGGCCGACAAGCCGAACCCGAACCCGGCGGAGATCGACGACATTGTGAAGAAATTCGCCGCCAAGGAGAGTGATTTCGCCGCAGCCCGGCAGGCGTATACCTACCGCCAATCGGCGAAATTGCAGGAGTTGGGTCCGCAGGGCGGAAAGTGGGAAGAGGTGTCCGACATCGTTTTTTCTGGCGCAGGCAAGCGGGAAGAGAAGGTGATTCGCGCCCCCGTGCAGACCCTCCGAAACATCATCATGACGCCGGAAGACTTGCAGGACATGCGTAACACGCAGCCCTTCGTGCTGACCTCCAACGAAGTGGACCAATACTTCGTGCGCTTCCTGGGCCGCGAGAAAGTGGATGAAGTGGATGCGTACGTCTTTGCCGTGAAGCCAAAGAAGCTTGAGTCCGGCAAGCGTTATTTTTCCGGGATGATCTATGTGGACGATCAGGATTTGCAGATCGTGAAGAGCTACGGGCGTGGCGTGGGTATCGCGAAGAATCAGCAATTCCCGAAGTTTGAGACATTTCGCGAGCAGATCGATGGGAAGTACTGGTTCCCGACTTACACCGTTTCGAACGACACGCTGAACTTCGATTCCGGCCCGGTGCCGATCAAGATGACGGTGAAGTACGAGAACTACAAGCGCTTCCAGGCCGAGTCGACGATCAAGTTCGGTGACATTGCGGAGCCCAGCACGGCGGCGCCGCCGGCCACGCCGGGTGCTCCGCCGCCATCTTCCACCGATAGTGATTTGCCGCCGCATATGCGGCAGAAGTCGAAGACGGGTTCTTCGACGAACAGCACCCCCTCGACCACCACTGCGGCACCTCCGCCGCCGGTTTCGAATGGCCCGGAGTTAGCTCCTCTCTATGGCAAGCCGGGGGCGAAAAAGAAGAAATGATGCGCTGTTTGATGGTCCTGTTTTGCG
>JBBQQS010000118.1:0-11679 GCA_038215525.1 Bryobacterales bacterium | reverse complement strand
GAGTGTGGGCTTTGTTTATGGGGCGTTGACGCTGCTGTCGATGGGCAGTGGCTTGGCGGCGCCGGCTTTGCAGAGCCTGGTGAGCCAGGGCGCCGGGGCGAGCGAGCAAGGCGTGATGATGGGGGTGACGCAGTCGTTGGGGAGCTTGTCGCGCATTCTGGGTCCGCTGTGGGCGGGTTTGACGTTCGATGCGTTTGCGCCAAGCGCGCCCTATTGGACGGGTTGCTTGATGATGGCCGTGTCGCTGTTTCTAGTGGGGTTATCGCAGACGCGCAAACCGGGCGCGGCCGCAGGCTGAGCTTGCGCGAGGAACTACCTGGTCGCGTCGAGTAAGTGACGATGAACAACGGGCCAGGCGTTTGCCTGGCCTTTTGCTATGGAATGTTACTTTTTGCGAGGGGATGGCCGAGTTTGGGCCTGGATGACGCTTAATAGAGTGAGTTAGCCGGAGAGCCGTGAATTCAATCACCGCAAATGCGGGGATGGACATCGCCTTCGAAATCCGCTACCAGTGTATTCCGTGGGCCCTCTCCATGCGGGCTCCGATTTAGTGCCAGGAGGTTACCAATGGCGAAATGTGGCGATAAGAGCGTCGGGAAGCTCAACAGTAAGGGTTACAACGTAGTGAAACTGCCGCGCGCGGGGATCGAGCCTATGGATATCCTGGGCAAAGACAACAAAGCCACCGAGTGGCTGGGCGCTCTGGCTTCGGTGTGGAACACCACGGTGCCTTTGCCGACGGCCAGCACGGCGCCGGCGCTCGATATCTCCGGGCAAGAGTCGAATTCGCTCGATCTGTCGCTGGGGCTCAAGATGCTGGGCAATGTATTGGCGGCGTTTGGCGCGTCGACCCCTTCGCTCGATCTGGCCTATAAGAAAGCGCGGACCCTGCAGTTCACGTTTGGCAATGTGAACTCGACCACGGTGCAGCCGCTGCAGGCGGGCAACTACCTGGCGGGCGGGGTGTTGAACACGGGCAATCCGGTGGTGCGGCACTATATGCTGGAAGACGAAGCCGACGCGTTTCTGATCTTCGACGTGTTGAAGTCGAACGAGATTTCGGTGGTGGCGACGGATGAGCACGGCGTCGGCGTGACGGTAGATGCCGGGGTGATTCAGGGCATGGTGGGCGCGAAGGTAGGCGTCAAAGCGGCTGGCAGCAGCACTACGAAGCTGACTTACACGGGCACGGTGCCGGTGACGTTCGCGTTCCGCGCGTTCGAGATTTCGTTCAACCAAGGCGCTTGGCAACTGCAGGGAACCAAGAGCGACGAGCTGTCGTTCGCGGCTACGGTGGGCGGCACCGCGGAACCGGTGGGGGACCCGATCATGTTGCGGCCGGCCGGCCTGATCAACCTGAAGTAAATGAATAATACCGCCGGCGAATTTACGGACCTCGAGATTTACATTCGGCCCGCCAAGTCGGCGGTATCGGAGGAGTCGTCGCGCCACGATGTGGAAGCCAAGATTAATGGCTCCGGCTTGTGGCGCGACGAAGCGATTCTGAACGAAGGGGCGTTGAGCCCATTTGAAGATCAACCGGAAGAGTATGGCAAGCGGTTGCGGGAGCAGTTGTTCGTGGGCCGGATTGACGCGGCGTTCAACCGGGCGCTGGGCGCGCAAGGCGGCAACAAGGTGCGGGTGCGGCTTTTACTGGACGCGACGCCGGACCGGCGGCATTGGTTCCGCTGGGAGCGCCTCTTCGTGGGGCAGGATCCGGTATCGACCTCGCCGTTGACTCCGTTTTCCCGTTACTTACTCGCCGAAAGCACGGTGCCGGTAATTCCGGACGATGGAATTTTTCACTTAGTGGTGGCGTTGGCGAACCCGAGTAACTTGCCGGTAAATTTGGCGCCGGTGGAGGTGCTGGCGGAGTTACGGGCGTTGGCGCTGGCCTTTCGCGGGCTGGCGAGTGGCGGCTTGTTTCAGCTGGTGGTGATGGCCGGCAAGGTGGAGCTCGATGCGGAGTTGGCCGGGTGGCTCAAGGAGATTAACGCGCGGGTGGTGCCGGGGCCGGTGACGTTTGAGTCAGTGAAGCTCGAGACGCAGTCGGCGGATGGGTTGCATGTGATCGCGCACGGTAAGTTCGACCGGGTGAAGCAGCAGGGACTGCTGTATCTCGAGGATGCGGACGGCAAGGTGGACCGCATTGACGACGGGCGGCTGAAGACTTGGAACAACGGCAACCTGAAGCTGGTGTACCTGCAGGCGTGCGAGAGCGGGGCGCGGGCGGACCTGAAGGAAGCCAGCATGGTGGGCGTGGCGGCGCATTTGGTGGCGGCGGGGATTCCGGCCGTGGTGGCGATGCAGCAGCCGGTGGAGATGAACGACGCGCGGCTGATGTCGCGGGCCTTTTACCAGTCGCTGGTGAAGGATGGCGCGGTGGATGTGGCGGTGAACGCGGGGCGGCAGGCGGTGCAGAGCGCGGCGGGCGACCGTTGGAGTGTACCGGCGCTCTACATGAATTTGCCGGATGGACGGCTTTGGCACGCCGACCCGTTTCGCGAGGCGTTGCGCGGCGCCGTGGCCGGCTGGGAAGCGAAGCACGACATGAAGACGCCGGTGCCGTTGCAGGCGACGAAGGACAATCCCGCAGGCTGCGCGGAGGGTGATGATCGCCGTGACCGCCGTGCGGCTAGCTACGACGTTACGGTGTTGGCGGTGAAGGAACTGAAGGAATCGAACGCCCGGTTGATGGTGCTGTCCGGAGGGCGAGGTACGGGCAAGACGGCGGTGCTGGATCGCGTGGCCTGTTCGCTGGGCAAGGAGTTTCTGGAATCAGACGACGAGGCGATGTTGCCGATTCGCTTTGCCTTGGCAGATCTCGCCGGGCAGGCCGATCTATTGGGTAGCGTCGGCCAGAGTCTGCGGGAACAAGGTGGAGTCCGCTACGGCGACGGGAACGGCGACGACTTTTCTGAGCTACTGAAGCTGCGCCGCATCGTGCTGATGGTGGATGGCGAAGAAGAAGTGGTGCCGGCGCGGAGGGCGGACTTTGTTCGGGCCTTGGATCGGTTGCCCGAGAATGTCCGCGTGATGATTTCGGTGGATGCGTTGGCGCTGGACGATTGGCTCTCGAATCCGGTGCATGGCGGCTTGGCCAAGCACGATCCCATCATCCTGCGCATGGAGCCGATGGAACGCGCGCTGGTGATGTGTTATCTGAATGACCTCGAAAAGCAGAAGGCGGCCAGGTCTAAAAAGAAACCGGATCCCGCGGCCACCGGGGAACCCGTGGCGAAGGCCGAAACCTTGGCGGAGAAGATTCAGAGCAATCGCTGGTGGGACCTGACGAGCCTGGCGTGGATGCTGCGCCGGATGATCCGCTACGAGGAGGCCGGCCTCAAGAACCGGGCGCAGTTGTTTGAGCGCATCGCGGCCGAGCAACTGGGGCGGTTAAAGATCGGGAACGTGACGCCGTCGTGCGCGGGACAGGCCTTGGCGGCGATCGCCTGGGAGTTGCAGCAGACGCAGGAGGTGTCGCTGGCGGGCGGTCCGCTATATGAGTTGTTGGCCCATGCGCGGCGGGGGCGAGACTTTCCGCTGGGCGAGATCAAGACGGCGTTGATCGACGATTGCGAGATGATGCGGCGCAGCGGCGAAGACGGCGTGCGCTTTTCCTACGCGGGCTTTCAGGCCTATTTTACGGCGATGTATCTGCTGCACGCGCCGGACCGCGAGCGAAAGCTGAACGATGTGGTGGCCACGTTGGGCAGCACGCGTCATCGGCGGTTGTGGGAAGAGCCGCTGGTGATTCTGGCCGGGTTGATGGACTTTGGCGCCGTGCTCGAACGCATCCTGGCGGGTTCTTCGGCGACGAGCGGCGAGCAGATTTACCTGGCGGCGAAATGCTATCTGGAGATTCCGGCGGAGCAGCGTACTCCGCAGTTGAAGCAACTGGCGGGGCTGTTAACGGATACGCTCATCTGGCGGTCGCACCCCAATAATGATGGATCGGTGGTTGACCGTAAGCGGGCGATTCGCTGGCTGACGGAGATCGATACCGGCGCGCCGCCGGCCGAAGACCGGGCGATTGAGCATCTGGTGTCGTTAGCCAGCGATAAGATCAGCAAGGGCTGGGACGGCAGGGCGCGTTTCGAGTTTTCGGGCATTCGCCTGGAGGCGCTAAATGTGATGCTGGCGCGGCGCAAGGCGGTGACGGAGTATATCCTGGCTAAGCGGCTGGACCTGGTGCAGTTGCTGGAGGCGTCGGGCAAGTTGATGGACGCGGGCGATCCGCTGCCGATGGCGCATCTGTTGAACCGGAGCAATGCGCATGAGTCGCCGCTGGCGGTGTTTGCCTTGGGCCTCTCCGGCCAGCGCGATGTGGTGAATACGCTGCTGGAGGCAAACTTACGGCCAGACCTGGATCGCGAGGTGCTGTGGGCGATCGCCGAGATGCTGCCGCGGCTCGATCCGGAGTTGACCTTGGCCAATGCGGTGGAGCCCTTCCTCGAGAAAGCGCCCGATTCGCGCATCATCTACATGATCAATAAGGTGGGGCGCGAAACGCCCGAAACCAAGGAGTATTTGGAGCGGGCTTTACAAAGCGGTATGCCGCGCGTGATCGGGCGCGCCATCCGCACCTTGGCCGATTTGGGCAAGACGGAGATGAAAGAGCCTTGCGAATTGATTGTGCGCGGGGATTGGGCTATTCTGCGGGCCTCGGAAGTGATGAAACTGCTGGACCCGATTTGCGAAGACGATCGACAGTCCTTGCAGCATGCGGCGCTCGAAGGCTTGCGCACGGTGGGGGACGAGGTGACCATTGCCGTGTTGCAGACGGCATGGCTGAGGTTATCGAAGACGTTGAGTCAGTTGAGTTATGACGTCGCCGAGACCATTTATTGGCGGCTCGCTAAGAATCAGAGTAAGGAAGGACCAAATGCCATTTAAGACGATTCCGGGAACGGACGAACAGTATGGGTTGCTGAGCTTTGACGCGAATGGCCAGGAGCGGACCGACGATGGCCCGGGCCTATTCTCGCAGGTTCTGCTCGAGAAGGCGCGCACCGAAAAGCCGACGAATATCTTCTTCTTCAGCCACGGCTGGAAGGGAGACATGCCGGCGGCGGTAGATCAATATAGCCGCTGGATCGGCGCGATGGTGAAGCTGAAGGCGGATCGCGAGCGGATGGGCCCGGGGTTTAAGCCGATGTGGATTGGGCTGCATTGGCCCAGCCAGCCGTTTGGCGAAGAGAAGATGGCGGGCAGTAGCTTCGACACGACGGGCGATGGCCAACAGGTCTTGCTCGAAGAGGCCGTGGCGCATTTCGGGGGCAGTGACGCGGTGCGCAAACCGCTGGAAGTCATCTTCCGGGCCAGCGTGGAGGAGGCGGGCACGACGGAAGTGCCGGTGGAAGTGACGCGGGCCTATCAGGAGTTGGCGCACGCGATTGGCTTTACGGCGGGCAGCGGCGCGGGCGCGGCGCCCGACGAGGAAGGCGCAGCGCTCGATCCGCAAGGGGCGCTGGAAGCGGCGAACATGAGCGGCGCGGCGTTTGGGCTGGGCAGCAGCATCATGAACGGCATTCTGGGCGGCGTGCGGCAGCTTTCGTTCTGGACGATGAAGAAGCGGGCGCGCACGGTGGGCGAAGGCGGTATGCACGACTTTATCGCCACGCTGATGCGGACGACGAACGCCAAGATCCACTTGATGGGGCATAGCTTCGGCTGCATTGTGACGTCGTCGATTCTGGGCGGCAAGAACGGCAAAACGCCGTTGCCGCGCAAGGTGAACTCGGTGGCGCTGGTGCAGGGGGCGTTCTCGCTATGGTCCTACGCGGATGCGGGCAAGGTGCCGGATGCGGCGACGCCCGGTTACTTCAACAACATCATCCCGTCGAAAACCGTGAGCGGGCCGTTTCTCACCACGCATTCGAGGCACGATGTTGCGGTGGGGACGTTCTATCCGGCGGCGGTGTTTCTTGATCGCGATGTGTCGTTCGATCCGGTGAAGCTGCCGAAGTCCGGGGCGATTGGCACTTACGGGATCCAGGGCACCGCGGCGGCGGTGGCGATGAAAATGCTCGATGAGAATGCCACCTATCCTTTCGAAGGCGGCAAGATCTATAACCTGATGAGCGACGACTTTATCAGGAAGATGGACGGCGCCTCCGGGGCCCATAGCGATATCGACGGGTCGCAAGTGGCGCACGCGATTTGGCAGGCGGCGTTGGCGGCGGAAGATAAGGAGATGGCGACCCATGTCGGATGAAGCGGTGGGCCTGGCGCCCGAGTTTACCGATGAGCCGATGCCTTTGCCGTTTGGCATCAAGGCATCCGGGAAGCCTTTGAACGACTTGGCGCCGGATGCCTGGAAGCTTGCGGAGGCACAGACAGGCGTGCGCAGCCGGCAGAATGTGCTGGCCTTCGCCGAGGGCGTCGACCCGATGGATCTTTCGAGCGCCGGCTGGGGCATTGTCTTCGCGCGCGATGCCGATCCGGCGGTGCGAGAGGCGCTGAAGCCGCTGGTGGAGCATCGGCGGAAGCAGGTGAACAACGCGGCGCTGTTCCAGGAGTTTGTCGATCTGCGGGCGGTGCGCAATGGCGAGTCCGCACGCGGTTGGGTGACGCGGCATGGCGTCGACTTCATGGACGTGGAGCCGTCGAATGGCGTGCCGCTGTATCTACTCCTCGTGGGCTCTCCGGACCAGATTCCGTTCGAGTTTCAATACTCGATCGACAGCTTCTGGAACGTGGGCCGACTGGACTTTGACACGGCGGCCGAGTATGCCAAATACGCCGAAAGCGTGATTGCTTACGAGAACGCGGCGAAGATCGATACCTTGAAGCGGGCCGCTTTGTGGAACGTGAAGAATCCGGGCGACCAAGCCACGGGCTTGCTGCACAACCTGGTGGCGAAGCCTTTAATTGAGGGCCAAGGGTTGGTGAAGCCTTTGGGCACGAAGTCTCAGTTTGCGTTACAGCCGATGTTGGCCGATGCGGCCACCAAGGCGGCGTTGCTGGAGGTGTTGCGCGGGACGAATGGCACGCCGGCTTTGCTGTTTACGGGTTCGCATGGCGTCGCCTTCCCGGACGCTGACGAGGTGACGCGTCGGAACCAGCAAGGGGCGCTGCTCAGCCAGGAGTGGTCGCGCGGCATGGTGCCGACGGAGGACCATTACCTCACCGGAGCGGAGGTTTTGCAGGAGGCCAACGTGACGGGGATGATCCACTTCCTCTTCGCCTGCTACGGCGGCGGCTGCCCGGCGGTGGACAACTATGATCGCGGGCCGGACAAAAAGCCGGTGCCTCTGATGGCCAGGCCCATCACGGCGCGCGTACCGCAGGCGATGCTGCAAAAGGGGGCGCTGGCGGTGCTGGCGCATGTCGACCGCGCCTGGAGCTATGGCTTCCAGACGGTGACGGGCAAGGGACAGTACCAAGGCTTCCGCTCCGTGATGGATCGCATCCTGAACGGCGAGCGCATTGGCCAGGCGACGGACAGCTTCAACCAACGTTGGGGTGCGTTGTCGAATGAACTGCTGGACTTGACGCGGCGCAAGGAAGACAACGATCCGATCCCCGATAGCGTGATCGCCAATCGTTGGGTGGCGCGCAACGACGCCCGGAACTATCTCATCCTGGGCGACCCGGCCGTGAAACTGCGGACCGCGGATATGGCAAGCTAGGCGAGTGAATTGGCGATGGTGGCGAGCCCGGGCGCGATGGATTGACCGGTTCGCCCCTACGCCATCGCTTTCGCTGTTGTTGCCCGTTTTCCTGTTGTTGGCCTGGGATATATCGCGGGCGATGCAGGCGGGCTTCTGGATCGATGAATGTAGCGCCTATTGGCTGTCGCAGCATTTGACGCGGATGTTGGGGCCGCCGTTCGGCATACCGAATCTGAGTCTGTTGTATGCCACGCTGCTGCGTGCATTCGCCTGGGCAGAGCCGCCGTGGTTTGAAGCTGTCGCGCGCCTTCCGTCGTTGCTGGCGGCGGGTGGTTGCGCGGCGGTGTTGTACTCCTTATCGGAACGAGTGAACGGCAAAGGCACTGGCTGGATGGCCGCGCTGCTGTATGCTGTCTTGTCGACCACGCTCGACTTTGCCACCGAAGCGCGCCCCTATGCCCTCGCCCAACTGGTCTTTGCCGGCACGTTGTGGTGGATGCATGCTTGGCTATCGGTAAATTTTTCGGGGGGGCGTTATTTGGCGACCCATGCGCTGGGGTTGGTGATCCTGGTCTATCTGCAACCGTTTTTCGCTTTGGTGTGGCCGTTGTGTGCGATCTATGTGTGGTTCGCGCGGCCCGATCTGCGATGGCGTTATGGCGCGGCGCTGTTGGCCGCGGCGGCCTGTTTGGCGCCGGTGGGCTACGTCATGTGGCGATCGACGGTGAAGGTCAGCACGATCGCCTATCTGGCGCCGCCGGCGTGGCGAGACCTGGCTTGGGACTTACTGCAAGATCGCGTCGGGCCGACGTTGTTGATCGTGGGGGCCCTGGCGTGGATAGCGAAAGCCTGGCGCCGTCCTGGCCCGTTGGCGCCGTGGGCCGCGATTTGGCTGGCTTGGCCGTTGGTTTTGTTCGGCTTGGCTCGGCTGACCGGTAGTGCGTTCTACACGCCACGATACTTGGCGTTGTCGGCAATGGGATTCGCGCTGCTGGGCGCGGGCGGACTCGCGACGATGCGGCCCGTGTGGCGTTACGCGGGCATGATGCTGGTGTTGCTGTTGCATGTCGCTCCGGGCAGCCGTGCCCGGCAACTGCGCGATGGCGACCTGCGGCCCCTAGCCAATTGGCTCGAGTTTGGGGGCGGAGCCGGGGCACCCTGGCTGGCGAATAGCCTACTGGTGGAAAGCAGCGTGCCGAACCCGGCGCCGCCAGCGGAGCAACTAGCCGCCTGGGAGTTTGCGCACCTTTCCACTTACCCCGTGCCCAACCCGGTCTTCCCCATGCCCTGGGCATTCGCCGAATTTGCTCGTCCTGCCTTGGAGGCGCAGCTCGATGGACCCTGGAAGGCGCAGCCGCGAATTCTCGCCGGGCCTTTGCGGACGCCGTCGCCGGCTTGGCTGGTGGAATGTTTCGCGCGCCGTGGTTATCGCTACACTCGCCTGGGCGACATGCATGAGTTCGCGCGGCCGCAATAGCCATTAGAATAGGGGCCGGATATGAAACTGACTCTGCTTCTGTTTATGGCCCTCTCGCTTTTCGGGCAGACCGAAAAGGACTGGCTCACGCTTTTCAACGGGAAGAACCTGGATGGCTGGGTGGTGAAGATCGCCGGGTATGACTTAGGCGATAACTTCGGCCGCACTTTCCGTGCCGAGGACAGAGTCATTCGAGTCTCCTATGACCAATACCCGGAATTCGGCGTGCGATTTTCGCACTTATTTTACAAGCAGAAGTTTTCGCACTATCGCTTGTCGCTTGAGTATCGCTTTACGGGCGAGCAGGTAAAGGGCGGGCCGTCTTATGCGCGGCTGAATAGCGGGGTGATGATTCACTCGCAAGCGCCGGAGACCATCCTGAAGGATCAGGATTGGCCGATTTCCGTGGAGGCGCAGTTCTTAAGCAACGACGGTAACCTGAAGCGGCCCACCATGAACGTCTGCACGCCGGGTACCGAGATCTTTATGAACGGGCAGATGGTGAAGGCGCATTGCACCAACTCGACGTCGAAGATCTATCATTCCGAGGATGGCTGGATCAAAGTGGAGGTGGAAGTGTTAGGGGCAGAGCGCGTGCGGCATATCATCGACGGGCAGACGGTGCTGCAATATGAAAAGCCGAAAATCGGCGGGGGCGTGGCACATGGGTTCGATCCAGCCATCAAAGTGGATGGTAAGTTACTCGAGGACGGCTATATCGGCTTGCAGAGCGAAAGCCATCCGGTGGAGTTTCGCGCGATCCGGCTACTGAACCTATCGGGCTGCATGGATCCGAAAAGCCGGCGCTTCCGGAGTTACTATGTCCATCGGGACGACGCGCAATGTCGGCAATAGTTTCGTGATACGATGCGGGCGCCCATGAAAATCCTCAAACTCCTCCTAATCCCTTGTGCTCTTTTGGCCCAAGCTCCCGGCGGCATCTATCCGCAGTACGAGCCTGACGACAACACCGGCTTCGTCTCTATCTTTGACGGCAAGACGCTCGCTGGCTGGGATGGCGACACGACCTTCTGGCGCGTGGAAAATGGGGAAATTGTGGGAGAAACGACGCCGGAAAAGGTGGTGAAGATGAATAACTTCCTCATCTGGCGCGGCAGTAAGGTGAAGGACTTTGAGCTCAAGGTGGACTTTAGGTTAAGTGGCACCAACAGCGGCATTCAATACCGCAGCACCGAGATGCCGGAATTGGGGAAGTGGGTGCTGAAGGGCTATCAGGCGGACCTCGATATCTCGAACGGCTACACCGGCAATCTGCACGAAGAGCGCGGCCGTAAGCCGGGCCATGTGGTGCTGGCGCGACGGGGCGACGTGACACGAATTACAGGTGGGCCGAAGTACAAAATACTGGCGACGATTGGCGACAATAAACTGCTGCGCGGCGTGGTGAATGTACAGGGCTGGAATACTTACCACATCATTGCCCGCGGTCCGGTAATGCTGCAGATTCTAAATGGGCAGTTGATCAGCGCGACGATCGACGAGGACGCGAAGAACTTCGTCCCCGAAGGGGTGCTCGGCTTCCAGATGCACGTGGGGCCGCCGTTTAAGGTGAGTTACCGGAATGTGATGTACCGGAAGCTGTAAGTTTATTGGTCACTGGCCACGATGACCGCGTACGCAGCAAGAAACCGCTCGATCTCTTCGAGCCACGGCTTCCGGATGGAGTCACTTTCCGCGAGCAACTCATGCCTAGATTGGGGGTAAGTCACTAACCGGCAGGTGCGCAACTGGGCGCAGGCTTCGGCATGGGCAGCGGCGTCGACGAAAGTATCTTGTCCCGCCGAACCAATCAGAATCGGGGTGAGGATGGCCTGGAGATAGCCGGGGTCCATGATGGTGGCGCAGGAGCGGTAAAACTCGTAAGCCCAACGGTAGGTGCCGCCGCCTACCTTCAACTCCGGGCGGGTACGGAACCAGCGCGGACCGATCGGGTCGCGATCCGGATCGTGGGAGACGGGACTATTGGCGGCGTTGCGTTGCGGATCGAACTGCCAATCGCGCTGGCCGAGGGCATAGCTTTCGCCGAAGCCGGCGGCGACCATGAGCCCGGAGAGGGTCCGCGCCTGCCAGGCGGGCATGCCGGCACGGGAGCCAATGCGGAAGGCAGGGGCGGAGAGAACGGCCGCGCGCACGAGCTTTGGATGGTCATGCATCAGACGCAGCGCGATGTTGCCGCCCATCGAGTGCGCCAGTAAATAGACCGGCTGCGTCGTGTTTTTTTGTAAGTAAGCGGCTAAGTCCGCCGTGTCGTGCTCAAAGCCCAACGAGTGCGCCATTTGCGGATTGGGTAAGTACCGTTGAGAGCCGCCTTGGCCACGCCAATCGAGCGTCGCCACACCATAGCCGCGCGTGAGTAAGTCGTGGTAGGTTTCGTAATATTTTTCGGCGAACTCTGTATAGCCCCCGAGGATGACCACGGTGCCCTTCGCCACGCCCCCGAGCGGTTTCGCCGAACCGATCCGCAGCATGGCGCCATCCGGACTCTGGAACTTTCCCCATTCCCAGGTGAGTGGCCGCTCGAACCGCTCCGCGAGGCCCGCGGGCGCCAGCCCCACTTGCGGCACT
>JBBQQS010000117.1:0-11759 GCA_038215525.1 Bryobacterales bacterium | reverse complement strand
CGCCAGGCCAGCCCCAGCCGGGGCGCAAAATTCCGGTTATTCGATTGGCGCAAAGCCCGGCCAAAAGGGCTGTTGGAAGCCAGGATCACGCGCCCGGTGTTGAGGTCCAACATACTCATCCGGTTATGCACTTCGTACCAGGGCGTGTACAGGTCGTACCGCAAGCCATAGCTCAGGCTCAGCCGGTTGGTCACTTTGTAGTCGTCCTGCACATATGCGCCGAACTCGATGTTCCGCCGGCCGACGCCGCCCAAGATCTGGCCGCGCGTAATCGCGTCCGGCAAACCGAGCAGGAACGAGGCAATCGCCTGCCCTCCCCCGGCCCCGGTCTGGCTCGTCCAATTCGGAGAAAAGTTGAACGCACCGGCCGGTTGCGCGGAAATCAAGAAGTTATTCCGCCGCAACCGGCGCAGGTCGATGCCGGTTTTGATGGTGTGCCGGCCCTTCGTGTAAGTAACATTGGTGACGTACTGGAACGTCGTCTGAGCTGAGAAGTTCGGCACCCCGGTGGTTGGCCCGAACGCTGTAAGTCCGGGTATCGTCAGCGACGAGGAGGAGACGACACCCACGCCGCCCGCCACGCCCGGCACCCGTAAACTGGCCGCCGACGCATCGCCTGCGCCGAGCGGAAGGCCCCGGAAGTTGAAGCGCGACACGCCGAGACGCCCCTCCAGCACCAGATTGGGCTTCAAGAGATAGGTGAGGTTCCACCCGAAGTTCTGGGCGCGCAGTTCGATATTGTTCCCCCGGCCTCCGCCGCCAAAGGGATTCTTGGGCGTGGCCAAATCGTTCGGGAAGTTTTGCCCGGAGCTATCCGTCGAGTAACGGCCGAACATGGCGCCGCGGTTGCCCAGGCTCAAATCCATTCGGATATCTCCCTGGTCGCCATGGCGGCTCCAAAGCGGATTGTTGAGGAAGTTGAGCGCGATGCCGGTGGGATTGGTGTTGGGCAGCGGATAGACCTCCAAAAAGCGCGACGCCAGCGGGTCGAAGCGATTCAGGGGAACTCGCCGATCCGGAAACGGATCCCGGGTGACGCCCGCGCCCGCCGGGTTCGCGCGCGTGGTGGCCGGATCGAAGATTACCGGGAAGAGCCGGTTCGAAAAGTCACCGCTGCGAGACTCGAGCGTGGGCACGGAGGTTAGAAAGGTCAGTTCCCGCTGCATCCGGGTACCCTGATAATCGCCAAAGAAGAAGAGCCGGTTGCGGACTACCGGGCCGCCCAACGTCCCACCAAATTGGTTCTGCCGGAAAGCCGGCCGCGCCCGCCCGGAGGCATTATTGAAAAAATCATTGGCGTCGAGCCGGCTGTTGCGGAAGAACTCGAACAGATTCCCGTGCAACTGATTCGACCCCGACCGCGTTTGCACGTTCACCACGCCGCCTGCCGCGCGCCCGAACTCCGACGAGAAATTCCCCGTCGCCACCTTGAACTCCTGAATCGCATCCACCACCGGCAAAATCACCACGCCACCGAAGTTCCAGGCGCTCTCGTTGTTGTCCACGCCATCGAGCACGAAGTTGTTGTAGAGCGTCCGCATGCCGTTCGCCGTAAAGTTCGTCGGACCGCGGAATTGATTGATCACCAGATTGTTTTGGGTGTCGCCGGTGGCGCCCGTCGTCGTGCCCGTCGTGAGCTGAATCAACTGCGTAAAGTTGCGCCCGTTGAGCGGCAACTCCTCCACTTGCCGGCGCTCCACCACCTGACTAATCTCGCCATTCAGCACGTTCACCAACGGCACTTCCGCCGTCACCGAGATCTTGTCCGTGGCCTGACCTACCCGCAGCGTGATCTCCATCCGGGCCTGCTGGTCAACCTGCAGCGTCACGCCCTCCTGCGAGAACGAATCGAAGCCCGTGCTCTCCACGGACACGCGATACTGCCCCAAGGGCATCGACGCAAAGAGGCACTCCCCATTGGCGCCGGTTAACTGATCGCGCTGGTAGTTGGTGTTCTGGTTGACCACCGTCACCTTGGCTCCCACGACGGCCGCGCCGGAGGCGTCTTTTACCAGCGTATACAGCGTCGCGGAAACGGCCTGCGCCGACGTCAAAGCCGGTAAGGCGAGCGCAAACGCCACCACGAGGATCAGTTTCATGGCGGACACAATATCAGAGGGTAGCGGGCGTTACAAGGGTGCCTGCATACAACCAACTTGAAAGAGCGTGGACAGCCTGCCATGATGGGACTGCCGCGAGGTCCCACCATGAGAACTGGCAATTATGATCTAAGCCAAGCACTGCCGGAAAGCAATTTCCGGAGTTTCCAAGCACGCCACTTGATCACCGGGCGCGAGGTGTTGGTCCATTTTCTGTCACAGGGCGGACGGAGCTTAACGGAGGTAATTGGCGGATTGAGCGCGGAAGCGCGCGCGATGGTGCTGGACGCGGGGGAGCAGGAGGGGGCGGCTTACCTGGTGACGGTGCCGATGGCGGGCTTTACGACGCTGGAAGCTTGGCTGAGCCAATCGGGCGGCGTCACGGTGCCGGTGCCGCTACCGGTGGCGGTTGCGGTGCCCATCGTGCCGGCCATGCCGGAATCGAGCGGAGAGTTTACTCAATTGTTTGCCGGAGGTCCGCCGCCGAAGGCGCCGACGGCGAAGGTTCCCAACAGCTTGCCCGAGGATGATGGCGGGTCGTTTACGCAGATGTTCCAACCGGAAAAGTCGGCGCCCGCAGCCAGGTTTCCCGCGCCACCGGCCGCTGCTCCACCGGCCGCTGCTCCACCGGCCGCTGCTCCGGGTTCGGGTGCCGCGACTGCCGAAGGATCGTTCACGCAGTTTTTCCAGCCGATGGGTGCGGAGCCCTCGGCGCCGCCCGCGCCGCCAGTTTCTGGCCCGCCGGGGGGAGAATTTACGGAGATCTTCCAGAGGTCGAGCCTACCGGCGCCGCCGGTACCGGCTCGGAATGCGGAACCGCCGAGACCGGCGGCTTGGCCCGCTGAGTCCCGGTCGAGCGACTTCACCGAGTTCTTTCAGGGTACTCCGGCGCCGCCCGCTCCTTCCCGGGCCACGCCGCCCGTTGCGCCCCTATCCAGCACGCGTCCGCCCGCTTCGAGTGCCGATCCGATGGGAGGAGCGACAGAATTTTTTCGGGGTCCGCTGCCGGCGCCCGTGACGCCCACGCCGGGTCGGGGGATCGCTCCCCCCGCTGGTCCGAGCGACTTCACCGCCATGGTGGGGGGGCGGGGGACGGCATTTCCGGCGCCAGCGCGGGGGAATCCGCTACCCCCATTGCCGGGTGAGTGGCCCCCGTTTTCTTCCGCGATGCCGCCAGTGCCCTCAATGCCGTCTATTCCATCAATGCCAAGTATGCCCTCGTCTCCGGCCCTTCCTTCGATGCCACCACCGCCGGCAGTGGCCATCGACAGCTCGAACCGCAAGATGGTGTTGGTGGGGGTGCTGTCCTTTGTCATCATGATCGGCTTTATGGCGATCGTCTATCTGCTCGTTCGCAAGTAGCTACGCCCCTCAGGTGCATGGCGTGGGTGCGGAGATTTTCGTCATTAGCTACTTAGACCGGCCCCACCCTGAAAGTTGTAAATTACAGTCATCTTCCGTAGGGAGAATAGCTTACGCCATCCCAGCATCTTGACTTGTGGGGAGCGCTCGGTCATAATTCTTCCAACCGTTAGCTGTTGGCGCCGGTGGCGCCGAACAGCCCAAGCGGACGAAGCCTCGGCTGGAGACTTCGCCCCCCGCTCATACAGACCCATAGTGAAGGAATCAGGATTCAATGGCGAGAGAAAGCACGCAGACCAAGCTAAGCCGTGTTCGGCCACCCCGGGTGCAGATCAGTTACGAGGTGGCGGTTGGTGACGCGATCGAACTGAAAGAAATCCCCTTTGTGATGGGGGTATTGGGCGACTTTACGGGTCACCCGTCCGAACCGCTCGAAGAACTAAAGAAACGCAAATTCGTGGAAGTTACTCCGGATAACTTCGACGATGTACTGGCCAAAATGAAGCCGCATTTGGCATTCTCAGTGGAAAACAGGCTCCTCGAAGGTCCGGACGCGCCGAAGTTGAAAGTCGATTTGAACTTCAAGTCGCTGGACGATTTTTCGCCCGAAAACGTAGCGAATAGCGTACCCGCTTTGCGCGAGTTATTGGATATGCGGCGCCGATTGTCCGACCTGCGCGGTAGTTTACAAACCAACGAAGCCTTGGATAAAGCTTTGCAGGACGCGATCGGCAATACGGAAAAAATCAATCAACTGAAATCGGAAGTAGCTGGCGACGGAGGCAAGGAATGAGTGAGCAGAAGGCATCCGCCCAGGCAATAGGTACGGAAACGCTGACCCAGGAAGTTGGACTATTAGATCAGATCGTCGAGAAAACCAAGCTCGGCAAAGATCCGGCCGGCAAACAGCGCGGCAAGGATATGTTGCGCGAGTTTGTCAATCAAGTCGTCCAGGGCTCGATGACCATCTCGCCCGACACTGAGGCGATGATCAACGCCCGCATCGCGCAACTCGACAAGCTGGTATCGCTCCAGTTGAATGAAATTCTGCACCATGCGGATTTCCAGAAGCTGGAGGGCAGTTGGCGCGGCCTCAAGTATTTACTCGACAAGAGCGAGACGAGCGACAAGTTAAAGATCCGCGTGTTGAACGTCTCGAAGAAGGACCTGCTGCGGGACTTACGCCGCGCGCCGGAGTTCGATCAAAGCGCGCTGTTTAAGAAAGTCTACGAAGACGAGTACGGCATGTTCGGCGGTGCGCCGTTTGCCGCCCTGATCGGCGACTACGAATTTGGCAAGCACCCCGATGACATGGAGCTGCTCGAAAAGGTGTCGAATGTCGCGGCCGCCGCCCATGCTCCGTTTTTGACCGCCGCCGGCGCGGACTTACTCAGCATGGAGAGCTTTACCGAACTCGGCAATCCGCGCGACCTTTCGAAGGTCTTCGATACGACCGAATATGCGAAGTGGAAGAGCTTCCGGCAGAGCGAAGATTCGCGTTACGTTGGGCTGTGCGTGCCACATATCCTGATGCGGTTGCCTTACGGCAAAGCTACCAGCCCGGTGGAAGGTTTTGACTACGAAGAGGGCGTCGACGGTACCGACCACGGTAAGTATCTGTGGGGCAATGCCGCCTACGCGCTCGGCACCCGGCTCACCGAGGCCTTCGCCAAGCACGCCTGGTGCGCGGCGATCCGCGGGGTGGAAGGCGGCGGTTTGGTGGAAGGCTTGCCGTCCCATACTTTCGCCACCGACGAAGGCGACGTGGCGCTGAAGTGCCCCACCGAAATCGCCATTACGGACCGGCGCGAAAAAGAATTGGCCGACCAAGGCTTTATTCCGTTGGTGCATTGCAAAGGCACCGATTACGCAGCCTTCTTCAGCGTGCAATCGTCGCAAAAAGCGAAGCTTTACGATAAGGACGCCGCCAATGCGAGCGCCCGCCTATCTACTCAACTGCCCTATATCCTGGCTGTGTCCCGGTTTGCGCACTATCTGAAGTCGATGATGCGCGATAAGATCGGTGCCTTTATGTCGCGCACCGAGTGCGAACACTTTCTGAACGAATGGATCATGAACTATGTGATCTCGAACGATTCGGCGGGCGCGGCGCTGAAGGCGAGCCATCCCCTAAAAGAGGCGCGCGTGGACGTATCGGAGATTCCCGGCAAGCCCGGAGCCTATCGCGCGGTCGCTTACTTGCGGCCTCACTTCCAGCTCGACGAGATTGCCGTTGCACTGCGATTGGTGGCCGATCTGCCCCCTCCCGCCAAATAGGCGCGGGAATCGGGGAGCCGGCAACGTAAGGGGCCGTTATTACCACCCGCCGCGCTGCGGCATGGGTGCATTCTGTTGGGCTGAAAGAAGGAGACAAGCATGGCATGTGACATGTTCATTAAGATCGATTCGGTGAAGGGCGAGTCGAAGGACAAAACCCATAAGGACGAAATTGACGTTCTCAGCTGGAGTTGGGGGATGAGCAACTCCGGATCTTCCCATACGGGCGGCGGTTTGGGATCGGGAAAGGTAAACGTACAGGACATTTCGTTTACGAAATACATCGATAAGTCCTCGCCCGACTTGATGTTGGCATGTTGCAACGGGAAACATATCAAAGAGGCGAAGCTGACGGTGCGCAAGGCGGGTGAAAAACCGCTGGAGTACCTCATTATCACGATGAGCGATGTTCTGGTGACCGCGGTCTCCACGGGCGGCAGTGGTGGCGAAGACCGGCTGACCGAAAACGTCACCCTGAACTTTGCCGTCGTGAAAGTGGAGTATGCCGAGCAAACGGCTACGGGCACTGCCGGCGACAAACCGAAGATGGGCTGGAACATTAAAGAAAACGTGAAAGTGTAGGCGCATAGTCCGCACCGGCGCCCCGCGCAAGCGGGGCGCTGACCCAAAGGGAAAGATAGGACAACGATGGCCAGCGACGCATTGTTCACGATCAAAGAGATCAAGGGAGAGTCGAAAGATTTCGCCGTGCCCGGAGCGATCCATTTGGAGTCCTTCACATGGCATTTAGAAGCTCCGTTTTCCGGTACCCAACGCTCGGGGGCGGTGAATGTCGGCGCGTTGACGGTAGTGAAACACACCGATGACTCGAGCGTCGACCTGATGGATTACCTGTTGCGCAACCGGGTGATCTCGAAGGCTTCGCTGGTGGTGCGCAAGGCCGGCGAGAAGCCGCTGGATTTTTATGTGGTGCATATTTTTAATGCCGCCGTCAAAAGCATCGCCAAGTCTTTCGTCGATGAAACGGTGGTGGAAACGATTGCCTTCGTCTTTCAGCGCTTCCAGTTCGAAGCGCGTGAACAGTCGAACCGCGGCCGAGCGACGGGACAGAAGATGATCGAATACAATGTGGCGGAGAATCGTTGATGCCCAACGCCGAACTACTGATCCGCGAAGGGAAACTCGACGACGCCGTGCTGTCGCTCTCGGCCCATCTGCGGGACAATCCGTCCGATACGCGAAACCGGACGACGCTCTTTGAGTTACTCTGCTTTGCCGGTGAGTACGAACGCGCCGCCAAGCAACTCGCCGTCATCGGCGAAGGCAATCAGGACACGCAAATGGCCGCGCTGCTCTATCGCGGGGCCTTGCATGCCGAAGGAATCCGGCGCCAGATGTTCGAGAGCGAGACTTATCCGGGTCCGCTCGGTGAGAGCGCTTCGCAGTTGCAGGGCTCGGTGAACAGCCGCGACTTTACTGAGCTAACGGACTCCGACCCGCGCATTGGGCCGCGCCTGGAGGTATTCGGCGCGGGCGACTATATGTGGATCCCGTTCCGGCAGATTGAGTCGATTGAAATGCAAGCGCCGAAGCGCCTGCGCGACCTGTTGTGGATTCCAGCCCGCCTGACGACGGCGCCGGGCTTCATGCAGCGCGATCTCGGCGAAGTGCTGCTGCCGGCCCTGGTGCCGCTCACGTTCCAGCATCCCGATGGCGCGGTGCGCTTGGGTCAGGTAACCGAATGGTGCACGGACGAAGCCGGGCACGAGCGTCCTTACGGGCAAAAAATGCTCTTGGTGGACGGCGAAGAGATTCCGATCCTGGAGGTTCGCCGCCTGCAAATTCAGGTGGATGCGACTGCCGAAAACTAAAGGGCCGTCGATTCACACACGCCATGCCACTTCCTGAGAACCTCCTCACCCCCATTTCTCCGGAAAATCCTTGCGGAGAGCCAGCCCGGTCGGCCGTTTGGTACGACAACTTGCGCACTCTGCGCAAGCCGAACGAAGCGGCGATTGAAGCCTTTCTAGCGCCGCAATCGGACACGAACCGGCGGCCGCGAGTGATGACGCGGGAGATCTGGTCGCCACGCGAGCCGAAGAAGTTGACGGCCGCCCTGACGGACGCACTCCAGAAGAAGAGCAAGGACCTTGAAGTCGCCGCCTGGCTGCTCGAAGTGCTCGCGTGGGAGGAAGGCTTTGCCGGTTTAACCGACGGCTTTGCGCTGATCAGCTCGCTGCTCGACACCTTCTGGGATCAACTGCACCCGCTGCCCGAAGACGGCGACGACTTCTACATGCGGGCGAGCCAACTCGAATGGGTGGGCATGGTGGAAAGCACCAAGGACTCTTGCGTCACCCTCGCGATCGGCTTTATTCAGGTTACCGAGAGCGGCCTGTCGCTGAACGAGTACAACGATTCGCGGGGCATCCCGCCACTTTCGGATGATTCCGAGAGCGGTCGCGAGGCGCGGAGCGAGGCGCAGGCCGTGGGCAAGACTTTGCCCGAGGAGTTTGACACCGACTTCAAGGCCACGAAGAAGGCCTTTTACGTCCAACTGAAGGCCGACGCGACGGCCAGCCGCGAGGCGCTGGCGACGCTGGAGGCCAAGTGCGCCGAGAAGTTCGTGCGCGAAGGGCCGGGCTTTACGCGCCTTAAGGAGCGGTTGGAGAAGGCCGAAAACACGGTTGAGATCCTGCTGCGCAAGAAGCTGGACGTGGAGCCCGATCCGGTGGCACCGCCGCCGACTCGGGAAAAAGTGGGTGAGGTGGCGGGCGAACCACCAGCCGCGCCCGGGAACGAGCTTGCCCTTGGCACCGGTGCCGAGCCGGCCAGCAAGGCCGAAGCCTACGCGCGCGCCATCGCCGTCGCCCGCTATCTGCGCAAGACCGAGCCGTCGCACCCGGCCGCGTATTTGATGCTGCGCGGCTTGCGCTGGGGCGAGCTCTACGCGGCGGGCGAAGAGATTCCGGAAAGCCTGTTAGCCGCGCCGCCCACGCAGGTGCGGTCGCAGTTGAAGTCGCTGGCGAATGGCGGCCAATGGGGCCAGGTGCTCGACCTGGCCGAGACCGCCATGGCCGCCGACTACGGCCGCGCTTGGCTCGACCTCCAGCGCTACAGTGTGAGGGCTTGCGAAGCTTTGGGTTATGACCACGCCGCGCGCGCCATCCGGTGCGCCGTGAGCCATCTCTTAGCCGACTATCCCAAGCTCGCCTCTGCCACGTTGCAGGACGACACCGGCGCCGCCAATCCCGAAACCGTGCAATGGCTCAAGGAGCATCGTGAAGAGTAGCACCCGATGCTAAAGCTCGACCCCCACTCGCGCCCCCAGCTCTCGGTCTTCGATCGACTGATCGATTTGCGCCCCGATCAAACGCAGGAGGTTCCCCCGCACCGGTTGCAGGCCATTCGCCAGTACAAGGATTCCGTGATGCGGGACCTCGAATGGCTGCTGAACACCCGCGCCAACGCCGACGAAGTGGGCGAGGCTTTCCCAGAGCTAAAGGCTTCCAGCTACACCTACGGCCTGCCGGACTTCTCGACTTTGGTTCTCACCTCCCAAGGCGACAAGATCAAGCTGACGCGCGCCATCCAGGAGGCGATCGAACTACATGAGCCGCGCTTAAGCGACATCACTATCGAGTTGACTAACGACGACGTGAAGGTGAAAATGAAGCTCAATTTCACGGTGAACGCCACGCTGCTGATGTCGCCGTCGCCGGAGCAGGTCTCTTTCGATACTGAGCTTGAACTGGGCCGCGGCTCCTATCAAGTGAAGGGGGGCTGAGGGCGGTGGAGGACCTCAAACACTATTACGAGAACGAGCTGCAGTACCTGCGCAAGCTGGGGGCGGAGTTTAAGCGCAAGTACCCGAAGCTCGCCGACCGGCTGCAACTCGACGACAACGTCGCTAGCGACCCGCATGCCGAACGGCTGTTACAAGGCTTCGCGTTCCTGGCGGCCCGGATCCACACGCGGCTGGACGATGACTTTCCGGAGATTGCCGACGCTATGCTCAGCGTCGTCTATCCTCACTTTCAGCGGCCGGTGCCCTCGTTCTCGATTGTGGAATTGCAGCCCGATCCGACGCAGGGCAAGCTGACGACGGGCGCCCCGGTGCCGCGCGACACGCCGCTCACTGCGCGGCAAGCCCAAGGTGTGGTCTGCCGTTTCCGGACTTGTTACGACACGACGATTTGGCCCGTCGAGCTCGCTTCCGCACAGTGGACCACGGCCGAACAACTGGACCCGCCGGTTCGCGGCAGCGGCGCCACGGCCGTCATTCGCCTGGTGATCCGCTGCCAAAGCGAAGTGACGCTGGGCAAGCTGGGCATTGATTCGCTGCGTTTCTTTCTAAACGGCAGCGGCGAGTTACCGTACGCACTATACGAGTTGCTGCTCAACAACACGACGCACGTGTTAGCGCGCGATCCCCAGAGCCAGCGGAAGGCGGGCGTCCGGCTGGAGGTGAACGCGGTGCGGCCGGTGGGCTTTGAGCCGCAGGAAGCGCTGCTGCCTTATCCGAAGCGGTCGTTCGAAGGCTATCGCTACTTACAAGAGTATTTCGCCTTTCCCCAGAAGTTTTTGTTCTTTGAGCTCCACGGCCTGCGCCGGGCGACGGCCGGATTTCAGGATGCCGTCGAGTTACTCTTCTTCCTCTCGCCCTTCGAGCGCGCCGACCGCCGCGAGATGCTTGAAACCGGCACCACAGCCGGGGCTTTTCGTCTGAACTGCACGCCAATCGTTAATTTGTTTGCGCAGACCGCCGATGGCATTCTGCTCTCGCAAACGCGCCACGAGTATCCCATAACGCCCGATTCACGGCGGCCCAAGGGCATTGAGGTCTTCTCGGTGGATAGCGTGGTGAGCGCGAGCCCCGGGTCGAGCGAAGTGGTGCCTTATGAGCCCTTCTACTCCAGCCGCCACCGGAGCGGCGAGGAGAAGAAGCCCCGCACCTTTTGGTATGCCAAACGCCGGCCCTTGCCCTGGCGCACCGAAGGCGGCTCCGACATGATCATCACGCTGGTGGACCTTTCAGGCCGGCCGCAGGTGCCGGACGCGAGCGCGCTCACCTGCCGGCTCACTTGCACCAATCGCGACCTGCCGTCGCGCCTGCCGATCGGCAACGCGGCAGGCGACTTTGAGATGGAAGGCGGCGGCGTGGTGCGCCTGGTGACGGCGCTGGTGCCGCCCACGCCGAGCTATCCCGCCCCGGCCGAAGGCGCGGCCCTGTGGCGTTTGGTGTCGCACTTATCGCTCAATCACCTGTCGCTGGTGAGCGAAGGCCGCGACGCGCTCCAGGAGATTTTGCGCCTTTACGACTTTGCCGACCCCATCCACAACCGCCGCCAGATTGACGGCATCCGCACGGTGGCGAGTTCGCCGCAATTTGCCCGCGTGCTGTCGGAGCACGGCATTGGTTTCGCCCGCGGCACACTGGTGGATCTGGAGGTGGACGAGGAGCAATTCGCCGGCGCGGGCGTCTTTCTTTTCTCGAGCGTCATCGAGCGCTTTCTGGGGATGTACACTTCCCTTAACAGCTTCTCGCAACTCCACATTCGCACCACACAGAGAAAGGAGGCATTGAAGAAATGGGCACCCCGCTCGGGCCGCAAGATTCTCCTGTAGACGCACGCTTCGCCGAAGTGATCGGTCTGCTGCGTGATCAACCCTGGTCGTTCGACTTCTTTCAAGCCGTGTGGTTGCTCGAACAATCGCGCACCGGCGCATCGCCCGTGGGTTACTTTGGCGATCCCCAGGCGGAAGCCGTGCGCATGGGCGCGCACCAAAGCCTGGCCTTTCCCGGTAGCTCCATCCAAAGCCTCGATCCTGAAGCGCAACCCTGGCGCATGATGGTGAATTTCCTCGGCCTCACCGGACCGTCCGGCGTCCTGCCGCGCGTGTATACGGTGGAAGTGATCGAACGTCTGCGGCAGAAGGACCTGGCCCTTCGAGATTTTCTCGATCTGTATAACCACCGCGCCCTCTCGCTCTTCTATCGCGCCTGGACCAAACACCGCCTGCCGGCGCAATTTCGCACTGACCTCACTGACCCCGTAT
>JBBQQS010000116.1:0-11937 GCA_038215525.1 Bryobacterales bacterium | reverse complement strand
CCAGCAGCGAAATGCGCTGGTCATTCTCGCCCATCAGCACATGCCCCAGCCGATGGCCCACCGCCAAGCTGCGCAAGGAGCGAATCGTATCCACAAACAACGAGTGCGGCCCATTGAACGAGTAAATAAAGCCGCCATCCTTCACCGTTGCCCAACGCGCCGCCTGCACCGCGCCACTTACCTTCAAAGCTAACTCCAGAAAGTGCCTTTCCCAGGCCGATTGCTCGCCCAGTCGGTTCTCGTGCCACAGACGCAATAGATTGCCGTAAGTGGAAACATTATTGAAGCCATGGTCATGCACGCCCACATGCGTCAAATGAGGCGCCATTAAGTTGAGCGTGCGCTCGCGGCCCAACTCGAGAAACTCGCGCTCGCCGGTCGCGTCATACTGCAGAATCGCGCCGCCGTATTGGAAGCCTTGCGTCCATTCTGTCCAGCCGCGCGCCGTATACTGGCCGGCCGCGGTGAAGACTGGCGTCGCCTTGCCGGGTACGTAAGAGGCCTGAATCGAGCGAATCTTGGGTGCGGACGCCTCCCACAGCCGGTGAATCTTCGGCAGCAGCGAGGCAGGAGTGAGGGTCGGGTTGATCTTGATCATAGGCGAACTTTCTATTGTAGGTCAGGTGATAAACTGCAAACTACGATGCTCAAATCTCGCGATCGATTTCGCCGCCGTGACGTCTTGCACCTCGGGGCCCTCAGTGCTCTCAGTCTTGGCGCGCCGCCTGTCCACGCCGCGCCCAGCGAAGTCAGTTGCATCTTCCTCACCCTCGTCGGCGGACCCTCCCAGCTCGACACCTGGGACCCCAAGCCCAATGCCCCCAGCCACATTCGTGGCCCCTACCGCCCCATCAAAACCAATGTCCCCGGCATTGAAATCAGCGAGATCTTCCCGCGCATGGCCCGCCATGCCGACAAGTTCGCCCTCGTCCGCAGCCTGCACCATGCCGGCCCTGCCGTGCACGACACCGGCCTCCAACTTATCCAGACCGGCCGTGTTTTTGAAGATTCCCTTGAGCACCCCCACTTCGGCTGCGTCGTCAGCAAAGTGAAAGGACAGCGGAACGGTCTCCCGGCCCACGTCCTGCTGCCCCGCCCCATCGGACCCACCGGCGCCAACCTCGCCCACGGCCAAACCGCCGGCTACCTCGGCCCGGACTTCGACCCTTGCGCCCCGCCTGCCCCCAACTTACAAAAAGAACCCCAGAAACTCCGCGAGAAGTATGGCCTCAACCGCTTCGGCCAAAGCTGTCTTCACGCCCGTCAATTGGTCGAAGCCGGCGTTCGCTTCGTCACTGTCAATATGTTCGAAACCGTCTTCGACCAACTTACTTGGGATATCCATGGCGCCAGGCCATTCTCTCCCCTAAGCGCTTATCGAGACCATGTCGGGCCCATGTTCGATATGGCTTACTCCTCCTTACTCGAGGACTTACACGACCGCGGCCTGCTCTCCTCCACCATCGTGGTCGGCGCCGGCGAATTCGGGCGCACTCCCCACCTCAACGCCACCGGCGGCCGCGACCATTGGTCTAACTGCTGGACCATAAACCTCGCCGGCGGGCCCATCCGCGGCGGCCAAGTCATCGGCTCCTCCGACGCCATCGGCGCCGAACCGCGCGACCGTCCCGTTACCCCCATGGAAATTGCCGCCACTCTTTACCAGGGCCTCGGGATTCCTCTCCATACCCACTTACACGGCCACCCCATCGTCAAGCCCGGCACCCAACCCATCGCCGAGTTACTCACTTCATAAATGCGCCTGCTGCTTACACTCGCTGGGCTCGCCATTGCCGCCCAGGCGCAAAGTTACTTGCGCGATGTCTATCCCATTTGGGAAAAGCATTGCCTCGGTTGTCACGCCGCGGGCACCAACATGGGCTCGCTCAATATCGAAACTTGGGAAGGCCTCCAGCGTGGCGGCAATCACGGCACCATTCTGGTCCCCGGCGACCTCAAGGCCAGCCGCCTCTACACCATGCTCATCGGCGAAGGCCAACCCGCCATGCCGATGGACGGCAAGGTGCTGAGCCCCAGCGAAATCGCCACCGTCCGCAACTGGATTTCGAGCGGCGCTCCACCACCCAGCCCGGCCGAGATCGCCCTCCTTAAACGACGCGCCGCCGGCGAGGCGAACCCCGTCGATTCCCTTGCCTGGCGCCCCGGCGCCAGCGAGATCGCCGTCGGCCGCGGTACTACCGTCGACCTATTGAATCCCGCCACCCAACAAATCAGAACCACCCTCACCGGCCATACCGAGGCGGTCCGCTGGCTCGCCTTTTCCCCAGACGGCCAACTCCTCGCCACCGCCGACCGCCAGCAGACCCGACTCTGGAAGCTGGCGGACAACACGCTCACCGCCAAAATCCCCGGTGGTGGCCCTATCGCGATTTCTGCCGATGGCCAATGGCTCGCCACCGCCGGCCCCAACTCCCGCATCCAGCTTTTGGATGCCCGTACCGGCCAATCACGCCGCCTGCTGGCCGGCCCAACCGGCCCGTGGCTCGCCTTCACCGAAAACCGGCTCGTGGTAGCCGCCGGCTCGGACGTAATGGTCTGGGACCCCCTAACCGGCCAGAGCTACGCGATCCCTACCGGGCAGATCAAGGCGGCCACGATATCGCCCAACGGCCAACGCCTCGCCACCGCCACCAGCGGCGGAATTTGCATCTGGACGCTGGGAAATTACAACGGCAAGCCTCTGCACTGCGCCAACCAGCAAACCTCCGCCTTAGCGTGGTCACCTGACGGCAAACTTATCGCCACCGGCGGCGAGACGCCGAAACTCTACGATGCCGAAGGCCTTCTCGTTCTAAAAGCTCTTTCGGGCCCCATCTCCAGCTTGGCCTTCTCCCCGGACGGCACCCAGCTCGCTACTGCGGACCAAAATGGCGCCATCAACCTTTTGCTGTTGTAAAGTACTACATTTCTCCCGCATTATCCGCATATCTGGATCAATTGCGGCAAAATCTCGCAAACGGCCTGCAACCCGCTAAATTACTTCTTTTCAATCTCCCAGGACTTGAATTCCCGCCAATTAAGGCAAACTAATTGTCACTGAAATTCCATTGACTTTCGTCGATTATCGGCCTATGCTCAAGTCGAAGTATGTGGGATCAAGATCGAATGGAAGAACCGACCGTTTACCGCCTCTCCCAGCAGCAAGGCCCCATCGCCGAATGGTCGCTCCGCCGCTCGGAGCATGATTGGCAGATTACGTTGGACGACTGCCAATCCGCACTCATTAGCCTGTTAGCGCGGATGAAACTCGACCCCGACTCTTACCCGGACTATTGGCGCTGGGTTTCCCGAACCCGCATCGAGATGAGTCGCCTTTACGAGCTGCACCGGGAAAGCTGTCGCCAACGCCAGCAATGGGACTTGCCCGGTCTTCTGCGCCTGCGCTGCCGGCTCGAAATCGTCACCCTGCGGCTCTATTGCGCGCCTTGGCTTCCCAGCGGACGCCAACTTCCGGCGCTCAGCCTGCAGCAATTCACCCGCTTGACCGCGTAACCATCTTTTCCAGCCGTTCGAGCCGTTCTTCCGTTTCCTGCAAGGACATCGACCCGCCCACAGGAGCCACCAGCGGACGACGATCCACTTCGCCGGCTGGACTCATCCGCATCCACGTCAAGGGAAACAGGACGCCACCCACCACGTTAATGGTATTCGCCACCGGTACCCCAGCGAAATGGGTGGAGATTAACAGGGAGCTGATGGCCACGCACGCACAATTCGCCACAAAAATCCGCTCGTGCAAGATGACATTGCGCCGGCGGCGCGGATCGAGATAAGTTGCCAGGGCTACCAGGGTCAATACATACCCGAGGGTGGCTATCGTCCAGCCGCCCTGCACGGCCCAAAAAAGCAGCACTGGCTTATCAATACTTTGGTTGGCAGTCGCGACTACAGATGTGGCAGCCAATACGCCAAATAGCCCAGTCGCGGTCATACGCCGCAGGCCTGGGTAATGCTCAAGAATGCGATTCGTCAACTCGAGCAAGGCAAAAAACAGCGCGGCCAACGTAATCGTTTGGCGCGCCAGCCAAGCGTTCCGGTAACCCGGTGCCAAGGCGTTTTCGTAAGGCAGCAATAACAAGCCTGAAGTGGCCAAGGTGACCATCCAGATCGTTAGCGCCGGATACCTTTTGGCCAAGCCCGTGGAGACAAGATGATACACCAGCAGCATCTCAGCTCCAGCGGGCGCGGCGAGGTATAGCCTCATCATCAGAAGATTCATCTTAGCAAGGCGTCGCGCCATCGGCGCAACGCCTTCATTTCGCTCGCGGACATCGATCTAGAACGTTTCGAGGGGCGGGGAAGGGGCAACCATGTGTGCACTATCTCCTTTCAGGTTCTAGCTAACCCCAGAATTACTCCCCCAAGAGAGATTCCTTGGTCAATTTCCAAAGCTGGTAACGTCAGGGCGATCGCACCCTGTGATGGCAAACTTTTGCCCAGTAACAGGGCCTGTTCACTCTATTTTCCTTACTCAACCCTGATCCACTATTAGAACAATTCCACCCGAAAATGTTTCAAACTGTCCCCTTCCGCCGCTCATGATATCCTGACGGCGCCTATGGAAAAGAAAAAACTCACCCTCTGCGTCGATATCGGCGGCAGTCGAATCAAGGCCATCGTCGTCGATTCCACGGGCAAACCCGTTACCGAGCGCGTCCGGCACGACACGCCCCGCCCGGCACTGCCGCCCGCCATCCTCGCCGTCATCCAACAGTTAGCCGGCCAATCCGGAAAATACGACCGCGTCTCCGTCGGATTCCCCGGTGTCATCCAAAATGGCATCGTCAAAACCGCCCCCAACCTGGAACCGGCCTGGGCGGGCTTCGACCTTGACCAAGCCCTCGAGAGCCTCCTCCAGAAACCCGTCCGCGCCGCCAACGACGCCGCCGTCCAAGGCCTCGGCGCCATCTCCGGCAAAGGCCTCGAAATGGTCGTCACCCTCGGCACCGGCGTCGGCTGCGCCATCTATTCCGAAGGCCGCCTCGCCGTCGCCCTCGAAATGGCCCACCATCCCTTCCGCAAAGGCCTCACCTATGAGGAGTGTCTCGGCAATAGCGCGCTCCTTAAGGACGGCAAGAAGAAATGGAACCGCCGTCTCCAGGAAGCCATCGGCCACTGGGAACGTCTTATCAATTACGATCGCCTCTTCCTCGGCGGCGGTAACACCGAGTTCATCCACTTCGATCTGCCTGCCAACGTCATCATCAGCTCCAATCAGGAAGGCATGTACGGCGGCCTCGGCCTCTGGACCGAACGCAGTGTTTAGCCGATTGAAATACTGTTGCTATACTAAAAAATCTTGTTTTAGCTAAAAGATCATGCCTGCAACTTCGTGGCCGCCACCGTTCCGCCAATACGAACTCGATGACGCTTACGATGAAATGTTTGCGCCAGGCCAGGATGTACGCTCGCACTACGGCACCCTCCACCAGCGTCTGCTCGATACCCCGGTGGAAGAGATGCGCCGCCGCAAACAAGCCGCCGACCTCGCCTTTCTGCACCAAGGCATCACCTTCACTGTCTACGGCCGCGACGAAGGCATCGAAAAGATCTTTCCCAACGACCTCCTGCCCCGCATCATCACCCAGGGCGAATGGACCAAAATTGAGCGCGGCTTGGCCCAACGCATCGTTGCGCTAAACCTCTTCCTCAAAGACATCTATCACGAGGGCAAAATCCTGAACGACGGCATCGTGCCGCGCGAAATGATCTACTCCTGCAAGCACTACCGGCGCCAGATGAAAGGCCTCGATGTGCCCCGCGATGTCTACATCACCGTCGTCGGTACTGACCTCATCCGTCACCCCGATGGCCGCTACCTCGTGCTCGAAGACAACCTCCGCGTCCCTTCCGGCGTCTCCTACATGCTCACCGGCCGCCAAGTGATGAAGCGTGTCTTCCCGGAACTCTTTCAAGCCTGCCGCGTCAAGCCCATCGAAGAGTACCCGCAGGCCTTGCTGCAAACCCTGCGCAACCTCGCCCCGCACGGCCGCATGGACCCCACCATCGTCCTACTCACTCCCGGCGTCTTTAACTCCGCTTACTTCGAACACACTTACCTCGCGCGCCAAATGGGTATCGAACTTGTCGAGGGCCGCGACTTAGTCGTCAACGACAATGTTCTGTACATGCGCACCACCGCCGGCCTCCGTCGCGTGGATGTCATTTACCGCCGCATCGACGACGACTTTATCGATCCCCTCGCCTTCCGGCCAGATTCGATTTTGGGCGTCCCCGGCCTCTTCAACGTCTACCGCGCCGGCAACATCACCCTTTGCAATGCCCTCGGCAACGGCATCGCCGACGACAAAGCTGTCTATGCCTACGTCCCCGCCATCATCAAGTACTATTTGAACGAAGACCCCATTCTCGATAATGTCGAAACTTTTCTCTGCTCCAACCCGGCGCAGATGGACTACGTCCTCCAAAACCTCGATAAGTTAGTCGTCAAAGCCGTGGGCGAAAGCGGCGGCTACGGCATGTTAATTGGGCCGCACTCCACCAAAGAACAACAGGAAGAGTTCCGCCGCAAGATCATCGACGACCCGCGGAATTACATCGCCCAACCCACCCTAATGCTCTCCCGTGCTCCTTGCTACATCGATGGCCAGGTAGAAGCGCGCCACATTGACTTACGCCCCTATATTCTTTACGACGGTAAGAAAGTAACTACCGTTCCCGGCGGCTTAACCCGGGTCGCGCTGCGCAAAGGTTCGCTGGTAGTGAACTCCTCGCAGGGCGGCGGCAGCAAAGATACCTGGGTATTGCACGACAAGGAATAACGATGCTTTCACGTGTCGCCGACGACTTATACTGGATGGCCCGCTATCTCGAGCGCGCCGAACACACCGCCCGCCTGATTGAGGTGCAATTGAACCTCATGCTCGACCAATCGGCTTACTCCGCCGACGAGCGCTGGCGCCGCATTCTGGCTTCGCTGGGCGACCCCAAGCTCAACACCGAATCCCGCGACGCCCAAAGCCTCACTTACTCCCTCATCTTCGACCGCAGTTGCCGCTCGTCGATCGTCGCCGCCATCGTCGGCGCCCGCGAAAACTCCCGCCAAGTACGCCAACAAATCAGCTCTGAAATGTGGGAACAGCTCAATCGCCTCTTCCACCAGGTCCGCCGCGCCGACCTCGAAGAAGGCTGGGATCCCCAGCCGCACGACTTTCTCCTCCAGGTCCACGAAGGCTGCCATCTTTTTCAAGGCATCACCGACGGCACCATGAGCCACAACGAAGGCTGGCAGTTTATTCAAATCGGCCGCCACATCGAACGCGCCATGGCCACCTCGAAGTTACTCGATACCCACTACCGCGAATTCGGCGACGACGAACAAGCCCATCTCGAATGGATCGGCTTACTCCGCAGTTGCACCGCCTTTGAAGCCTATTGTAAGTACTACACCGCCGACGTCCGGCCGGACCGCGTCGCCGAATTCCTCTTACTCAACGACGAATTCCCTCACACCATCCGCTTCGCCGCCGACCATCTCGAAGCCGCCCTCAAAGCCCTGCCCGATGGTGACGGCCGCTGCGCTCGCGTCCGCCTCCTGGCCGGCCGCCTCAAGGCCAGCCTGAGCTTTGCCCAGGCCGACGAAATTATGGCCCAAGGCTTCAATAGTTACTTACACTCCATTCAAACTCAGTGCGGACAGATCGACGACGCCTTGCGCCAAGCCTATATTGATTACCCTGTGGAGTCGGCCCTTACCGCCTAGCCATGTACTATTCCATTCGCCACCAAACCCGTTTTCGCTACGACTCGCCCGTCAGCGAGAGCATCATGGAGATGCGCCTCCAACCGCGCACCGAGTGGACCCAGCATTGTCTCTCCTTCGATATCGAACTCGACCCTCGCACCCGCGTCTTCCACTACCGCGACTATCTCGGCAACACCATCCACCACTTCAACGTTCCCGCCGAGCACCAGCAACTCGAAATCGTCTCTACCTCGCTGGTCGAAGTTACTCCTTTCGCCCCCTGGCCCGCCAAGTTAGACCCCACCGCCTGGGACGAAATCGATGCCCAGGTCAACAACGGCGACTATTACGAAATGCTGATGCCCAGCGACTTCGCCCAGCCCACTACCGCCCTCCTCGAACTCGCCGTCGCCCTCCAAGTCACCCGGCGCGGCGACCCCATGAGCCTGCTTCGCGAGCTCAACTCCGCCCTCTACCGCCACTTCGACTACGTCCCCAAAGCCACCCGCGTCGATTCGCCCATCGACGACGCCCTGCGCACCCGCAAAGGCGTCTGCCAGGATTTCGCCCACGTCTTGATCGCCCTCGTCCGCCTGCTCAAAATTCCCTGCCGCTACGTCTCCGGCTACAAAGCGCCCCGCGGCGACGAGCCCGAGCGTACCTCCGGCCAAGCCTCCCACGCCTGGGTGGAAGCCTGGATGCCGGGCTGGGGCTGGGTCGGTTTCGACCCCACCAACAACAAGCTCACCGCCGAACGCCACATCCGCACCGCCGTCGGCCGCGACTACGCCGACGTCCCGCCCACCAAGGGCATTTATAAGGGCGAAAGCAAAGGCGAACTCGCCGTCCAGGTGATCGTCCTCGCCTCCGATAAGCCTTCCAATCCCGAAGTGGAACTGGTCTTACCCTCCCAGGACGACGAGTGGATCGTCGCGCCACCCAAAACTCCGGCCGCCTCCGACACCCAATCCGCCCAGCAACAGCAGCAATAGACTTGCACGTTTCCCGCCCTCCCAGCGTCACAATGTTAGGAGACCATGGCGCAATTTGTCCTCAAATACGCGGATGCCCGCGGCCAAATCCACAACCAAGTGGAAGAGGCCAAAACCGAGCACGAACTCCGCGAAAAGCTCGGCCAGCAGGGTTTCCTCATCTACTCCATCAAGGCCAAGGGTTTCGCACAGTTGGGCACCGGCAAACCCAACAAGCTCAACACCGAGAAGTTCCTCATCTTCAATCAGCAGTTCGTCACCCTCATCAAGGCCGGCCTGCCGATCCTCAAATCGCTCGACCTCCTCGCTGACCGCCTCACTGACGCCAAGCTCCGCCCCATCATCGACAGCATCCGCACCGAAGTCAAAAACGGTAGCCTGCTCTCCGAAGCCTTCCAAAAGCAATCCGTCTTCCCGCCCATGTACGTCACCAGCGTGATGGCCGGCGAGAAGTCCGGCTCGCTCACCGAAGTGCTCGAGCGCTACGTCACCTATCAACGGCTCGCCCTCGCGGTGCGCAAAAAGCTCCTGGTTTCGTTGATCTATCCCGCCCTATTGCTGACGCTCGTCCTCTTGCTGATCGTCTTCCTGGTCACCTACGTCGTCCCCAACTTCGCCATGCTCTACTCCGGCATGGGTACCGAACTCCCCTATGCCACCCGCATTCTCGTTGCCGTCGGCACCACCGCCCGAAATTACATCCTCTTGGGCATCGCCGGCCTTGTCGGCCTGTATTTCGCCTTCCGAGTCTGGTCGCGCGGCGTCCGCGCTTCGGAACTGATTGACCGCGCCAAGCTTCGCACCCCCATCTTTGGCGAAATCTGGATCAAGTTCCAAGTGGCCCAATTCTGCCGCGTCCTCGGCACCCTGCTCATCGGCGGCATCCCCCTCATCCAAGCCCTCGAAACCGCCGCCGATTCGGTGGGCTCCCGCCTGCTCAAAAAAACCCTCGAAACCGTCCGCCAATCCGTCCGTGAAGGCCAGCCCCTCTCCAGTTCGCTCGCCAAAACGCGCGTCTTCCCCCCGCTCTCCATCGACATGATCGAAGTCGGCGAATCCACCGGCTCTATGCCCACCATGCTCGGCAGCGTCGCCGAATTCTACGAAGACGACGTCACTACTCGCCTCACCGCCGCCCTCAGCCTCATCGAGCCCTTCATCATGATCTTCATGGGCGGCTTCGTCGCCTTCGTCCTCATCGCCCTCTACCTACCCATCTTCTCTCTCGCCGACACCCTCCGCTAAGCCAACCAAAAGCCAACCAACCACAACCATTCGATAAACCACTGATAACACACCACTTCCCCCCTATCTGGGGCATCCACGCGCATCCCTGGGTTTCCCCGCATCCGAAACATAATACAGGACTTAAGCCAGAAACTTACTCCGGATAGATCCGCTTCAGCGCAAAAGTACAATCCACCACCGCCAGAACGACAGTCGCCTCCGGTCCCCGATGCTCCGAAAACAGCCACTTCCCGTCTTCTTGCCGCGTATACTGCTCGATCAGTACCTCGTCCGGGTACACCAGCAGATACTCCTTCAGGGTCGGGATATCCCGATAGCGCTTGAATTTCTTGCCATGGTCATAGTCCGCCGTTGAAGGCGATAGCACCTCGGCAATCACACTCGGATTGATCAAAATATCGTCCGAATCCTCATGCGTCAGCGGATCCCCACACACCACCGACACATCCGGATAAAAGTACGACCGGCTCTTTGCCGAACGAACCCGCGCATCCGAATTGAAAACCGTACACCTCCGCCCTTCCAACTGCCGGCCAAACTCAATGATCAATCGAGACGAGACGCTCGAATGCCGTAAAGTCCCACCCGCCATCGCGAAGATCTCGCCGTCGACAAACTCGCTCTTATACTCCGCGGCTCGGTCCAGCGAGAGATACTCCTGTTCGGTGAGCGGCGGAATGGGTTGTGCAGCCATAAGCCGATTATCCGCCAACCCCACTCCTAGGGCAAAGCCCTCATACAGCCCGCGGACCTTTCGGTCGAACTCTCCCCAAGAGACCAACCATGTACCGGAACCTTGCCTGCTCCACCCTCCTCGCCGCCGCCATCCTCACCGCCCAACCCGCCATCGACTTCGGCCCGGTCTCTGACGCCGACGCCGCCCCCAAGCAAATCGGCAAGCTCGTCCGCACCGGCGTCCACCGCGCCCTATCCCCCGCCTCCACCAAGCAAGGCGCCTGGGAAGCCGACTCCGACGGCCGCCGCGTCTATCGCCTGCTGCTCAAATCCCCCGCCGCCGCCGGCCTCCGCGTCCACTTCACCGGCTTCGACGTGGGCCAAGGCGAAGTCACCCTCCGCCAACCCAACGCCCCCGCCGCCGACTATGCCCGTTACCAGGGCCAAGGCCCCTTCGAGGACGGCGACTTCTGGAGCCACACCGTCGCCGGCGCCGAAGTCCTCCTCGAATACCGCCCCGCCCCCGGCGAGGCCGTCAATGAACCGCGCTTCCAATTGAGCGAAATCTCCCACCGCTTCGCTGAAAGCGGCCAGAAGATCGGCTTTGGCTTTGGCGACCCCGGCAAATGCCACCTCGACATCAACTGCCACAGCGAGTGGCTCGAAACCGGCCGCTCCGTCGCCCTCATTTTCTTTGAGCTCGAACAAGGCCAAGCCACCTGCAGCGGCGCCCTCGTCCGCACCAAGTCCGGCAGCGGCATCCCCTATTTCCTCACCGCCGACCATTGCCTTTCCACCGACCAAGCCGCCCGCACCGTCGAAGCCGTCTGGAACTACCAAACCTCCACCTGCAACGCCAAAACGCTCGACCTCTCCCGCAATGAACGCTCCTCCCCCACCGGCGCCCGCTACGTCGCCAGCAAAAACGCTCTTGGCGGCGACTTCTCGCTCCTCATCTTGAACAGCATTCCCGCCGGCGCCCGCTTTGCCAACTACGACCCTACTGACCCGGCCGTAGGCGCCCCCCTCGTCGGCATCCACCATCCGCTCGCTACCCAAAAGCGCATCTCCTTCGGCAGCCTATTCGTTGACTACTGGGCCTTCGACAAAACCAGCTTTCCCGCCGCCCTCTATCATCAAGTCCGCTGGAACGGCGGCGCCACCGACCATGGCTCATCCGGCTCCCCCCTCTTCTCGCGCCCCAACACCATCACCGGCATGTTGAGTTATGGCCCCGAATTCTCCAGCGTCTCGATTTGCGAACAAGAGCCTCGCGTCGACGGCTACGCCAAGCTC
>JBBQQS010000115.1:0-12080 GCA_038215525.1 Bryobacterales bacterium | reverse complement strand
CGAAGCGCAACGTCTCACGGCCGCGCCGCGCCAGTACTTCGATCGGTAAACAAGCCTCAAAGAACGGCGTGCCGGGCGCATCGGCCGGGATGTGCGCGGGCACGGCGGCGCCACCCAGCAGGGCATCGAGGAAGGCTTCGTATTGTTCTTTGTTGAAGGGGCAATTCAAATAGTCGTCGGTGCCGTCGATCGATTTGCCGTAGCGCGAGGCGGCGAAGGCGATGTTGCGGTCGACGGTGTCGGCGTCGACGATGGGCGAGATGGAATCGTAGAAGTAGAGCCGGTCAGAACCGGTGAGCCGGCCGATCTCCTCGGCCAAGTCGCCGGAGGTGAGCGGACCGCTGGCGACGATGGTGATGCCGTCCTCCGGAATCCGCGTAAGCTCTTCGCGGCGCAGCGTGATCAACGGTTCGTTCTCGATGCGGCGCGTCACTTCGGCGGCGAAGCCCACCCGGTCGACAGTGAGGGCTTGTCCGCCCGGAACGCGAGCCACTTGGGCGCATTCAAGCAGCAGGGAACCCAATTGGCGCAACTCTTCTTTTAAGAGCCACGGCGCCGTGTTTTCGGTCTCGCTCTTCAGCGAATTCGAGCAGACCAGTTCGGCCAGGCGGTCGGTCTGGTGCGCGTCCGTCATGCGCACCGGCCGCATTTCGTACAGCGTGCAGCGCAGGCCCTGGCGCGCCAATTGCCAAGCCGCTTCCGTGCCGGCCAGGCCGGCGCCAATGATGTGCAGTGGTGTCAAACTACTAATAGTTTAGGCCCTCATGCACTACACCCTTCGTTTTCCCCACGCCCAGAACCATTATGTCGAAGTGACGGCGGAGCTCGAAGGCCCCGATCCGGAACTCTTCCTCGCCGTCTGGACGCCTGGCAGCTACCTGATTCGCGAGTACTCGCAGCACCTCGAAGGCTTCTGGGCCAGGGGCGAGAATGGCCAGGAACTCCAGTGGGAAAAGACCCGCAAGAATCGCTGGCGGGTGCAGGCCCATGCCGAACGCATCACCATCGGCTACCGCCTCTATGCGCGCACGATGGGCGTGCAGAGCAATTGGGTGGAAGACACCTTCGCCCTGCTCAATGGCGCGCCGACCTTTCTGGCCTTAGTGGGTAGCTCGCGTACTTACGAGGTGAAGCTGGAGCTTCCCACGGGCTGGGCCGCGAGTTACTCCGGCCTTCAATCCCTGAGGCCGAATCATTTTCGCGCTCGTGACTACGATCAGTTAGTCGACTCGCCCATTTACGCGGGCTCGCCCCAAGTGCACACTTTTGAGGCCGCCGGCCGGAAGCACTACTTAGTCAACGAAGGCGAAGTCGGCGTCTGGAATGGCCCGGAATCGGCCCAGGCGGTGGAGCGGATTGTCCGCGAGTATCACCGCATGATGGGCGTGATTCCCTACGACCAGTATCTCTTCTTCAACTTACTCCTCGAAGCCGGCGGGGGCTTGGAACACCTGAACTCTACCGTGCTAATCACCTCACGTTGGGCTTGGAGCAACACCGAGGTGCCCCCGCTGGAGGCCAAGCTGAATCCAACGCCGCGCAAGCCCAATCGCAGTAACTGGCTCGATCTCGTCAGCCACGAGTACTTTCACCTGTGGAACGTGAAGCGGCTGCGTCCCCAGGAACTGGGCCCGTTCGACTACGAGAACGAAAACTACACGCGCACCTTGTGGGTGGCGGAAGGGATTACCACTTACTATGGTCCCCTAGCCGTCAAGCGCGCGAGGTTGATCGACCGCGCGACCTACTTACACTTTCTTTCTCGTGAGATTACGCAGTTACAAAATACGCCGGGCCGTCTGGTGAAGCCGGTGGAGACTTCGTCTTATGACGCGTGGATCAAGCTCTATCGCCAGAATGAAAACTCCACCAATACTCTGATTAGTTACTACACCAAGGGCGCTGTGATCGCCTGGCTGATCGATGCCCGCGTGCGCCGGCTGACGGGCGGCGGTAAGTCGCTGGACGACGTGATGCGCCTGGCCTACCAGCGGTACTCTGGCGAACGCGGCTATACCTCGGCCGAGTTTCGTCACTTAGTCAGCGAAGTAGCGGGGAGTAACCTCTCGGCTTGGTTCAAGCAGATTCTCGAAACTACCGATGAGCTTAACTATACCGAAGCCCTGGCCTGGTTCGGCCTCCGTTTCGCCGACCCACCTGCGAGCGGGAAAGCCGAGTTGGGTGCGGCCACGAAAAACGATTCCGGCCGATTACTCGTGACGACCGTCCCCCGGGGTGCCCCGGCCTTCGAGAGCGGCCTCAACGTGGACGATGAGATCCTCGCGATCAACGGCTTCCGGGTACGGCCCGATGGGTTCGACGCGCACCTGGAGCGCCTGACCCCGGGCGACCCGATTCAGTTGCTGGTGGCGCGCCGCGAGCAGCTGCGGACACTGCAGGTCACCCTCGGCCAGCAGTCCCGCCGCGTATGGCAGTTGGAGCTTGACCCAGCCGCCAACCCCCAAAATCTCGCCGCTTGGCTGCGCGACTAACGAAAGCCTGATAAACTCCACCCGGGAGTAACTCGCCATGTGGACCGACACCGACTTACAGCATTACGTGGAGCAAGAGCTCGAATGGGAGCCCAGCGTGCATAAGCGGCAGATCGGCGTCTTGGTGAAGGGCGGCGCGGTGCAGCTCAGCGGACACGTCGATAGTTACTGGGAGAAGTGCCAAGCCGAAACCGCGGCTTGGCGCGTGGCGCACATCAAGGCCATTGTGAATGAGATCCGCGTGGAGTTACCCTTCAGCCAACAGCGCGACGATGATGAGTTGGCATTGGCGGCGATGAGCGTGCTGGAGTCGAACACGCTGGTGCCCGCCACCATCGAAGTGAAAGCCGCGGGCGGTTGCCTGACGCTCACGGGCCGGGCGGAATTTCACTATCAGAAAGAGGCAGCCGAACAAGCGCTTCGCCCGTTGCGCGGCCTCCACAAGCTGCGCAACGAGATCATGATCGCGCCCGCCGTGCACTTAGGCGATGTCCGCGCCCGCGTGGAAGAAGCCTTTAAGCGCAGCGCGCTGATCGACTCCGGCCGCATCAAGGTACAGATATTGCCCGATGGCATCAGCCTCCGCGGCCACGCCCGCACCCGCGCCGAACACGAGGCCGCGCTGGAGGCGGCATGGTCAGCCCCGGGAGTGGCGAGGGTGGAGGACCACATTACGATCGGGGCCGCTTGATTCCCAATACCTTCACGCGCGACGTCAACGTGGCCGGGTGGATTCCGAGTAAGTCCGCCGCGCCGCCGGGGCCGGAGATGCGTTGCTTGGCCTGAGTAAGTGCAGCCTGTAAGTTGGCCACCTCTCGCCGTCGCCATTCTGCTTCGGGGATCACTTCCTGGCTGACCGGTGCGGGCGCGCTGCGGGCCGGGGCCCCCGGAAGGTCGAGCGTCAAAGGCCCGCCGGCGGCAAGAATGACGGCGCGCTCCATCACGTTCTGCAACTCACGCACGTTGCCCGGCCAATCGTATTGCCGCGCCCGTTCGAGTTCACGTTCGGTGAAGCGGGGCGCGGGCACATGAAAGCGTTGGCAGGCTTGCCGCACAAAGTGCGCGGCGAGTTCCGGGATGTCTTCGCGGCGATCGCGCAAAGGGGGCACCTCCAGAGGAAAAACGCCGAGGCGGTAGTAAAGGTCGAGCCGAAAGCGTCCCGCCGCGATCTCATGGCGGAGGTCGCGATTGGTGGCGGCGATCACCCGGACGTTCACCCGGCGCGTCATCTCGTCGCCGACCCTTTCAAACTCCCCTTCCTGCAGGACGCGCAGCAGCTTGGACTGCAGTTCGATCGGAATCTCGCCCACTTCGTCGAGGAAAAGCGTGCCGCCGTCGGCCAACTGGAAGCGGCCCACCCGGTCACGGATCGCCCCGGTGAAAGACCCCTTTGCATGCCCGAAGAATTCGCTCTCGAAGAGCTCGCGCGGAATCGAGGCGCAGTTCACCTTCACGAGGGCTTTGCGTGACCGCGGGCTCCGCTCGTGAATCTCGCGAGCAATCAATTCTTTGCCGCTCCCGCTTTCTCCCAGGATCAGGACGTTGGCTTCGGTGGCCGCGACCAGCTTCACTTGGCGCAGGACACGACCCAGCGCCGGACTCTGGCCCAAGATCGTACCAAACGAACCCGTCTCCTGCACTTCCTGCCGCAGGTAGTCGCGCTCGAGTTCGAGGTCGTGGCGTAGAGCCTCCACCTGCTCGAAGGCGCGGGCGTTGGCGATGGCGACGGCGGACGTGTCGGCCAGGGTACGCAACCATTTCCAGCACTCTTCGTCCGGCTCCCGACGGCGAAAAACGGCCAGCACGCCCAGCACTTCGCCGCGAAAGACGATCGGGTGGCCGGCGAAGCCCACCAGTCCTTCGGAGGCAGCCCAATCGGGATGCCGGACCCATTGATGATCCTCGGCCAAGCGGTCGATCCGCACCGCCTCGCCCGTCGTGGCGATGGACGAAATCTTGAGATCGCCCCGGTCCAGCGGCACACGGTGGAATGCGCCATTCGTGCGTCCCCAGTCCGAGCCGGGCGTTCGGGAATCCCCAGAACTGGCGCGCAAATGCAGGGCCTCCCCGGCCTCACCCCGGCAGTGGGGGCAATCCGCGTCGCTTTGCCGGAGCCACAAACGGGCCAGCGCGACATCGGGCTGTTCCACTACCGCTTGGATGATGGCCCTCAAAACCTGATCGAGTGAACGTTCTTCGGCAATCGCCAGGATGACGGGGGGAAGGGCGGCCATCTGCATCACCTCATTATCGCGAATTTTCACGATAGATCCTGTGAACTTTCACGAATCATGATCTTTCATTATTTTAAATATGTTTATTTTCAAATACTTAGCGTGGCCGTCGGCGTGCACTTCATCAGGCGTCCGCGAAACAAAGGAGAAACAACCATGCAACGCATCACCGCTATTCAACCGAACGAAGCCACCGGCAAGGCCAAACAACTGCTGGACGGCGTCCAAGCCAAACTGGGGATGACGCCCAACCTGATGAAGACCCTGGCCGCCTCGCCCGCGGCGCTTGAAGGCTACCTGACATTTAGTGGCGCTCTGGGCACCGGGGTCTTGAACGGCAAATTCCGCGAGCAGATCGCGCTTGCCGTGGCGCAAGCCAACTCTTGTGAATATTGCCTGTCGGCCCACTCGACGATCGGCAAGATGGTGGGCTTAACGCCCGAGGAGATTGCGGCCAGTCGCGAAGCCCGCGCCGAGGACCCAAAGCGTGACGCCGGGCTGCGTTTTGCCCAAAGCATCGTCGTGCAGCGCGGCGAAGTGTCGGACCCGGCCCTCGACACGATCCGCCAAGCCGGTTTCAACGACGCCGAGATCACGGAGATCGTGGCCAACGTGGCGATCAACATCTTCTCGAACTACTTCAACCACATCGCCCGAACCGAAGTCGACTTCCCCCGGGTGAGCGTCGCCTAACGCGATGACCATCTTTCCTCCGTTCACACTGGAGACGGCTCTCCAGAAGGTCCAAATGGCCGAAGACGCCTGGAACACGCGCGACCCGGAGCGGGTCGCGCTGGCCTACTCGCCCGATTCGGAATGGCGCAACCGAACGGACTTCATCACCGGCCGTGAACAGATCAAAGCCTTCCTACGCCGCAAATGGGCCAAGGAACTGGACTATCGGCTCAAAAAGACCCTCTGGGGCTTCCGCGAAAATCGCATCGCGGTGAGCTTCGAATACGAGTGGCGCGACGAGGCCGGACAATGGTATCGCTCCTACGGCAACGAGTTGTGGGAGTTTGACGAAGCAGGCCTCATGCGGCGCCGCTTGGCCAGTATCAACGACGCGCCAATGGCGGAGTCCGAACGCCGCATCGCCTGAAGAGGCCACACCATGCAATTGCCCGTGGCCGCCCGGCGTCAGCAATGCGAGGCCGGCGAGTCAGCGTTCGTATGCACCATCCGCAGGTTGGAGCCTCCGCCCATTATCACCGTCGTGCGATCGATCAAACCGAATGTCCTGCGCGCCGCGGCATTGGCGAGGTGGCAGGGTGTGATTCTGCATCTGCCTTACCCCGGCGCTGGTGCTACCACCGGAAAACTTTTCTGAATCTTGGAAGATTTTATTAAGCCCAGTAAGTCGCTCTAGCAAAATGACTTAAAAAACGACATAATTTAACTGCGAGATTCGGCTTGCAACCTTACGAATCTCGTATATCAAGTAGAGTCGGCCGGTGTATCCTCGCTCAGGTTGCCATCCAGACAGAGGTTGGGGATTTTAGCGCGGATAGGCCGAGTCCGGCACTGAAAATTGAAAGAGGGATCGAAGTTTTGGCTGCCCCTGCTGCGGCACAGCTAAATCATGCGGCGCCTCAGTTGGCGATCGCATACGACCCTGGCGCAATGGAGTCCATTCGCCGGGCCTCACAAACAGCATTCGATTTGGAAGCACCGTTAGTCATGGGACTACTAGTCGGTCGTCGCCTCTCCACCGGCCTCTCGGTGACCAATTGGATGCTGGCCGCCGATTCGGATCTCGCTCGGGCCATCGAACTCGCCCACCAACTGCACCCCACGGACGAGGTGCTCGGCTGGTTCCGCACGAAGCACCAGGGCGAGGCGCGCCTCACCGCTGCGGAGCTCGAAGCGGCGCATCACGTTTTTGGTGACGTTTCACCGCTGGCTTTGGTATTCCGGCCTTCGGGACAGCGACCCGTACGGGTGGCTGCCTATCTACCCGCCGATGGCCATTGGGCCGGTGAGCGTCCGCTACAAGAGTTTTTTGTCGAGTCGCCGGAGATTCCCGTGCCCGTGTCGCGATTCGCGGCCGTGAGACCGCAGTGGACCCTGCCCAACTGGAGCGCGCGTCGACTGTGGACTCTTGGCGCGCTCCTGCTGACGACCCTCGTGGCGTTGCTAGTGATCCAGTACAAGGCTCCTCCCGCCAAGCCCGCGCCGGCAAGGCTCTGGGTGGAATCGGCCGGCACCGAGCGAACTTTGCATTGGACGGTGAACTCGGACGCGCAGCGGGCCTCCCTCACCATTGGCAGAGGAAGGAGATCCGAAACGATTCCCCTGTCGGCCAGCCAGTATCGTTCGGCTTCCTACGTCCTGCCGCCCGAGGCGCCAGGCGACGACTTGGTTTTACTCTTCCGCGTGGAAGGCACCCGGGTTTCCGAAAGCCGATTGCGACTGGTGGCGGCCCCGGCCGCTCCACCTCCCGTAGCGCCCAAGCGCCCCGGCCATCGCCGCCGCCGGCGCTGATCTACGGCAAGCGCGCGTTCAACACCGCCGCCAAGCGCCGCGCGGCCAAAGCCGCCCGTTCCTTCGCCACGGCGCGGGCGTTCACAATATAGGTTTCGGTCAGCTTCACCGGGCTCTCTTTGGTCCCCAAGCCATCCGGGCCATAGTTATAGGCCACAGTCTCCGCCAGCCGCGCGCCCTCCTTCACCCAAAGTTGCGGATCGACAATTTTCTTGCCCGCCTTGCCTTTCTTCTTCAGAAACTTGATCAGGCCGTTGATGAAGACGGGCGTGTCGGTGATGCCGAGGGCATCGTCCCAGAAGGCGTGCAGATTATAGGAGCCCACCACCATCACGCCGTTGCCCCCGAGGTCGCTCCCGGGCTGGCCAGTTTTGGGGTCCACCTGGTCGCGCTTCCAACGTGAAGTGCAGTGCATCGGATTGTGGACGTCGCCTACCAAGTGCAGCAGCCAGGGCAGTAAGTAAGTGGGATCCTGGTCGACGGGGACGCTGCCGGGGGCAGGCGGCGGGTTGCCGATCGCCGACAGGATCATTTGAATCTGCGAAAGCGCGTTCACCGTGGGCGGCGGCGGAAAGGGCGTGTTGTCCGTCGAGAAGGCGATGTTGATGTAGTGCCAGTTGGTGCGGCGCTTCATGTCGGCGAAGCCCTTTTGGGCCGGGGTGGCTACCGCGTCCCGGCGGGTATCGTCGTAGAAGCGCGGGTCGCCTTTGATGGTGTCGGGCCAGAAGGCGGCTTGGATGAAGGCGTGTCGCGCCTTGCCCTTCTCATCGGTCGGTGCATTGGCGAGCCAGCTCTGATAATCCGGATGCTGCCGGATGAGCGCGTCCACCTTGGTACGGGTGCTCGAGTTGAGTTTGTCATAGGCCATTCCCGCGACAGCTTTGTGGCCGACACTATTCCAGGCGAAGGCGGCGGGCGTCAGGAGGAGGGCAGCGAGGAGGACGAGACGGTGCATACTCTTTCTATTATGGACATGCGGAAACTCGCCCTTTCTCTTTGCTTAACGATGCAGGCCGCAGCCGAGTCAGCCCGCTATGTCCTGGTGCCGGAAAAGAGCGACAACGAATTCGAGTGGGATGCCAGGGGCTGTTCCTACTGGTGAGGCTCACCAGTGAGCGGCTCGCCAAGCCGATTGAGTATCGCCTGACCTATGCGCGTCGGCAGTAGTTCATACTGATTCAACGATGCGTGCGGATTCTGAACTTGAAAAGCTCATGCTTGACCTGAAGTTGGACTGGGTAGAGCGCAAAGAATCGCTGCCGAAAGACAAAGACAAGATCTACCAGGCCATCTGCGCGTTTATGAACGATATGCCAGCCCACGGTCATTCCGGAGTCCTGTTTATTGGCGTGGATGATCAAGGAAAGCCTACCGAACTGCCGATCTCCGACGAACTGCTCTCCACGATGGCACAGATGCGGAGCGATGGCAGCCTGCAACCCATCCCCGACCTGGAGGTGCAGCCGCGAACGCTGCAAGGCTGCCGCGTAGCGGTCATGGAAGTGCACCCGGTGTCTCACCCGCCCGCGCGTTACCGCGGGCAGACCTGGATCCGCGTGGGGCCCACCCGAGCCTTGGCCAGCATCAACCAGGAGCGCCGCCTCACCGAGAAGCGGGTTTCCGCCGCTCAGACGTTTGACCAACAGCCTTGCTTGCGGTCCTCGATTAGCGACTTACATTTGAGTCCTTTTCGTGAGGAGTACCTCGCCCGCGTCATGAGCCCGGAAGTGCTGACCGAAAACAACCGGACGGTCCAGCAACAATTGGCCTCGTTGCGGTTCTTCGATTTACGCCACGGAGTACCGACTTACGCCGGCCTCATTGTGTTTGGCCTCGACCCTTTGAATTTCATGCCCGGCGCCTACGTCCAAGTGGTTCGGTATGGCGGCGCGAGCGTGAGTGACGACGTGGTAGAACCGCTGCCCAAATTCGAATTTGAAAACGCCTATGTTAGGCGCGATTAACCGTTCCGCGCTATTGGCTGCTGACTTCTTTATCATCCCTCTGGCTGCTGATCTATTCTCTCTTCAAGGACTAAAGAATCTCGGCCCGGCTGTTCGGCATTGGCGCCGTCTTTGGACGGCGATGCTAGAGAAAGCTAAGGTAAGTTTTCCCCTGCCCACGGGCCGCATGGAGCCTCTTGGCTATGTCATGCTTCAGCACGCCGTCCGTGCCGATCGTCCCGCGAAATGGTACGACAAGTGGCTGCAAAGAGTGCCCGGCATTTACCGCCAATTCGTCCTGGGTAAAGGCGCCCAGGGCAGTCTCGATAATGAGGACCACTGCCTCGGTACTCTCCGTAACTACCGCAGCCTGATGCCGATGGCCCAGGAAGCTCGCAAGCCGATGTTCGACCTGTCTCCGGCTGACGGAGCCATCGGTAGCCATGCCCAGTTAGTCCGCGTTTGCGAACGGGACTTTCGCCAACTGGCCGAAGCCATTGCGCAGGCTAGCGGCTTGAGCGCTTCCTCTGAAATGGCCGCGTCTCCGGAATAAACCCATCCCGATTCGGCATCTTCACCCGCGGTAAGCTCTTCTCATTCAACTCCTCCGTCTCGCCCACAATGCCGTTCAAGTGCAACACAAACGCCGTCACCGCGTAGAGCTCGTCCGCACTAAGTGAACGCGGAAGGTTAAATGGCATCGCGCGGCGGATGTGGTCCCAGAGGGTTGTCGCGTAGGGCCAGTAACTGCCGACGCTCTTCTTGGGTTTCGGCGAAGCCAGCGAACCAATGCCGCCGACGAGAGCCGGGTATTGGTTTTCGCGACCTTCGCCACGGTCGTTGTGACATTCGGCGCACTTACTCGCATAAATGGGCGCTCCGGTTTTGGCGGTTCCTTTGCCGGGCGGGAGGCCGCGGCCGTCGGCGAAGATAGTGATATCTTTTTGGTGTGCCGCTTCCTCAGTTACAGGCTTACCGAAGCCATAGGGCTTCTCTTGCGCGGATAAATTAACGAGTAACAGAAAACTAAACCGCCAGCACATGGCCATCCGCCTTTACGAGCCACGGCTTGATGCCGTTGTAGTGGTAGCCGGCGTTCACTCCGCGTAGCGCGATGAACTCATCGCGGCTGGGCTGCACGAAGCCGGTCTCATCCGTGCAGCGCGACTGGATCACCGTCTCTTTTCCGTCCCAATGCCAAGGAAAGCGAAAGCGGACGATGCCTTTGTCCAGAATCGGCTCCTGCAACGTCGCGTCGGCCCAGGTTTTGCCATTGTCCGTCGACACCTCAACGCGGCGGATCTTACCCGCGCCGGTCCAGGCGAGGCCGGTGATCTCGTTAAAGCCTGGCGGGATCTGCTGGCCGCCCGAAGGCCACGTAATCACCGAACGCGCTTCGATCAGAAAGGTGAAGATCTCGGCCTTGCCGCTCGGCAGAAGCTCTGTGTAATTGGCCGTTTCCTTCACCGACATGGCGGGCGAATCGGCGGCCTGCAGGCGATGCAGCCACTTCACATTCATGTTGCCCTCATAGCCCGGCAGAATCAGCCGCAGCGGGTAGCCTTGCTCCGGCCGCAGCGCCTCGCCGTTCTGGCCGTAGACGAGCATGGCTTCGTCGAGCACGTCGGCCAGCGGAATGCTGCGCGCCATCCGGCACGCGTCGGCGCCTTCGGCGATCAGCCATTTGGCCTCCGGCTTGACGCGGGCTTCGGCGAGGACGAGCTTGAGCGACACGCCGGTCCACTCGGTGCAACTCAGGAGGCCGTGGCTATCCTGCACGGTGGGCGGCGGGATGCCCCGCAGGTCGCCGATCACGTTGCCGCTGCACTCGAGGAAGCAGGTGCGGGAGGTGGAAGGGAATCTTCTCAAGGCCGCGACGCTGAAGCTGAGCGGCTGCTCGACGAGGCCGTGAATCAGCAGTTCGTGCTGCGCCGGATTGATGTCCGGGACGCCGGCGTGGTGGCGTTCGTAGTGCAGTTCGGAGGGCGTGATGGTGCCGAAAAGGTCCTGCAGCGGTGTCCGGCTGGAGCCGGTGCCGGGGCTCGCCGTAAGCTCCCGCAGCACCCGCGCCGTCTTCTCATGCGGCGATCTGAGCCCGTAGGGCCGCATATGGGCGCCGGATTCAGACTTGGCCTGGTTGCTGTTGCAGGCGGTGGATCCGAGGAGCCCAGCGCTGAGGGCCAGGAATTTGCGGCGGTCCTTCACGGCCTTACTTTATCATTGGGGAGAATGCACGAGGCCGACTACTTCCCGCTCTCGGACCGCGGCCGACTGATCGAGTTCCGCGCCAACAGATTTCCATCAATCGATTCTGCTGCGCCTGACGAGTTCGCTCTTCGGGTACGTCACCGCGAACCAGCTAGGGCAAATCCGCTTTGCCCCGCTTCCGGTACGGAGGTGGCCGGGCAAAATCCGTGAACCCGACTTCCTGTTTACGGCTTCGGCCCACCGTGAGCGCATCGGAACCTAGTGGGGTGTGCCCGATTTGGTGGGCGAGGGGATCGTCTTCTCTACCGCTTACCCGGTAGCGGGACGGCCTTCACCGGCTCAAACAACCCGAACGAGAAAATGGCCGTTGCCGAGGCGATCGCAATCCGCTGTTGTCCATTAACCGAGTAACTGATGGGCGACGCCGTTAGACCTTCGCCTAAGTTGAAGTGCCAAACATTGGCGCCCGTCTTCGCATCCACCCCGACTAAGTGGCCGTCGTCGTCGCCGAAGAAGATCACTCCGCCGGCGGTGGATACCGTGCCGGCCCAGCTTTCACCCGGGCCCGTCATCGGATACTCCCACACGCGCTTGCCCGTCAAAGGATCAAAGGCGCGGAGGAAGAATTGGCCGAGGTCCACGGGCTTGGGCCCCGCGCCGCCGCCCGAAAAGCCCTTGTTCGGTTCGGCTTCCTTTGAAGAGCTGGTGAAAATGTCGCA
>JBBQQS010000114.1:0-12088 GCA_038215525.1 Bryobacterales bacterium | reverse complement strand
CCCCGGAAGGTCCGCCCGTACCAATCGAACCCAAACTCACCCCCGAACAAACTCACGACTTAGCCGAAAAAGCCAAAATCCGCCGCCTGATGGAGATTAACCTTGGCCTTCGTCCGGTGACCCCAGAAGACTTGGTCTCGTAACGCTGGAAAACGCCTGATTCAGCAGTGGAATTGACCTTCTAGCCCGCAGCGTCAGCTGTGGGGTGCCGTGATCGAGAGTGTCTGGCGCTGTCCGATAAGGTGAAGCGGATTCGCAGCGCTTCCGTTGTAGTACCTATGAGTGGACTCATGCCAACCGTGGATAATATTTCCGTCCCGGTGGTCATCGACGGCGTCCCCTATCATCTGATGATGCTCGACTTCGGCCCGGGCTCCTTTGACGGCTGGCTGGGCGACTTAGTGGCCCGGGAGTTAGGTCTCGAGCCCGAAGAACGGCTCGACCACGCCGCGCGTGAATTGGTTTCGGAGGCGGGCGCGTGGCGCTCACCGCGCTCGAGTTCGGCCTGCTCGACTACCTCCAGCGCCACCAGAGCCAAGCGATTTCGCGCTCCACTTTGCTGGAGCAGGTCTGGAAGCAGCGCGCGGACTCCGGCAGCAATGTGGTGGACGCCGTGGTGCGCCCGCTGCGCCGCAAGTTAGGCGAGCGGGCCTGGATGGTCTCCACGGTCCGTGGCGTGGGTGATCGATTTCGAGCCGAGTAAGTGTGAAATGGCGCGATCCCTTCATTCGTTTCTGAGGCGTTAGCGGCAAGCGCGGCGGCCAAGTCAGCTCGGCGGCGATCAAGCCGAAGGCGTTCCAGGCGGTTCGGAGACGATCGCGTTCAGAATTCGCAGGCCTGGGCCTTGTCGCCATCGAGCCCGTCACGATCCCATCGCCGGCGGTGGATTAGGTATCGTCTTGCCCGGCGCCGGAAGCGTGCAGACGCGCGTGGTTTCAAAAAACAGCGGGGCCTGAAACCTCCGGCATCGATAGCCGGCACCACTAGCCGGCAACCGCGAACCAACGCCGGGCGACACTTTGTGACCCCACCCCTGGGCCCACCCCTTGACCACGCAGCCCTTGAGGACGTAGCATTAACACCTTATGAAGGCACCTCTCGCCATGAAGCGAAGTCGATTCTTTTTCTTGTCCGCCGCCCTCCTCGCCCAGGGGCAGGGAAGACGCAATGCCGCCGCGAAGGAATATTTTGTCTATTTCGGGACCTATACGCGGACAGACAGCAAAGGGATATATGCCTATCGCTTTACGCCCGCGACCGGCAAGCTGACACGGATCGGACTGGTTGGGGAGACGGAGAACCCTTCGATACTTACGATCCATCCCAACCGAAAATATCTCTACGCCTCCAACGAGCTTTCGAACTATCGGGGTGAGCGCTCCGGAAGCGTGACCGCTTTCTCGATCGATCCTAAAACCGCTGCGCTCACGCTGCTGAATCGCGTCAGTGCGAAAGGGGGAACAACAGCCCATTTGGTCGTGGATCGGACGGGCAAGTGCCTGCTGGTTGCGAATTACGGCGCGGACGCGGGGGTAGCGACCTTTCCGATTCAGGACGACGGCAGCCTCGGCGAGGCTACGACGGTGATCAAGCACACGGGTTCGAGCACTGGCCCCAGGCAAAAAGCACCGCATCCGCATTCCGTGAATCTGTCTCCCGACAACCGGTTCGTCTTCGTCCCGGACCTGGGAACGGATAAGGTTTTTTCATACCAGCTGGATCCCGCGAAAGCCACCATCGCCCCGAACGCTCCTCCGTTCGTGGCCGTCACGCAGGGCTCAGGCCCTCGACATTTCGCGTTTCATCCAAATGGCCAGTTCACCTACACGCTCGGCGAAATGGGATCGCTCGTCACGGTCTCAGCCTACGATCGCGCCGGCGGGACCATGAAGGAACGGCAAACAGTTTCCACCATTCCCAAGGATTTTACCGGAGTGAACAATTCCGCGCATATTGTCGCGCATCCCAGCGGCAAGTTCCTGTACGCCTCAAACCGCGGCCATGACAGCATCGCGGTCTTCACCATCGATCCAAAGAAAGGCACGCTCACCGCGGTCGAGCAGGTATCCACTCAAGGGAAGATCCCGCGCGGATTTGCTGTCGATCCGACGGGAGCGTTTCTGCTGGCGGCCAATCAGACTACCGACAATGCCATTCTGTTCCGGATTGACCACAAGACCGGCCGCCTGACGCCGACGGGCGACGAGCTAAAGCTTTCTTCTCCCGTCTGCGTAATCTTCACGCCGGCCCAATAATCGCATTTGCCCTGGTTCGATTGCGACTACCGGCGACGCGTCGCTTCAGCGAACGGCCGCACCTAGAAGCGTAGCTTCAATCCCAACTGCATGATACGAGGTCCGGTCACAGAATTGATCTGCCCGAAATTAGCGGAGTTTACGGCTAACACCGGATTGGCGAGATTGGCGTGATTGAGCGCATTGAAGAGTTCCCAGCGGAGTTGAGCGGAAAACCGCTCATTGATGCGAGTCGTCTTGAAGATGCCCATATCCAGGTTCCAACCGCCAGGTCCGATAACCAGATTCCGGCTAGAATTACCAAACGAACCGATCGGAGCGGCGGTGAAGGACTGCGTACGGAAGTAGGCATTGCGTTGCTCGTCGAACGAGCGAGCAGGTGATAATTGCCACTGGCCATTCACATCGGCCCGTTGAGTGCCTCCCCCGGACAGGGCGCGGTCCGTTCCCGGAACAATCGTCAGCGGTTGCCCGGATGTGTAATTGTAAATGCCGTTAATCTGCCAACCCGCGCTCAGAAATCCCGCTACGCCCTTACGCCACCGCGTCGGGATCTCCGCGAGAAAGGTCAGGAAGAAGTTGTGATCGCGGTGAAAGTCGGCCAGTCCTTTATCCGCCGCGAAGTTGCGCGTGTCCTGAATGATGCCGGCGTTGCGGTCCACCGACTGAAGATCGATCGCCTTGGCACGCGTGTAGTTCGCCATAATGGTGACGCCTTTCGTCAGCCGGCGGTTGGCCGAAAGTTGCAGCGAATGATAAGTGGAGTTACCGATTGCCGCCGCAGTGTTGATCGACTGAAAGCTTTGGTACGGCCGACGCTGATCGATATTCGCAACCGTCGCGCCCGGGCCGAAAACGGCCTGATTCTCCTCATAGTTGATAATCAGGTTCGTGCCCTTCGAGCCCACATAGGCGGCTGAAAGCACCGTGCCCGCCATCTCCTGCTGCAACGTCCAGTGCCACTGTTGGTTATAAGAAGTCCGGTTTTTCGGATCGAAGCTGCGCTGCACTCCGGTAGGGACGACGAACCGGTAGGCGAGCTTGTCCGCGGTCTGAGTGGGTGGGGTAAACGGAAAGGGATCACCGCCCGGGAAATTCAGCCAAGGATCCTCAAAGCTCGGCGGCGCATTACGCACGATGCGGAGTACGAACGGTTGAGCGATCTGGGCCTCATTGAGCAGAAAGCCGCGCATCGCGTTATAAAAGATTCCGTACCCGGAGCGAATCACGGTGCGAGCGTTCGCCCCGAATGGCTGCCAAGCCAATCCCACCCGGGGACCCAGATTGTTCCAGTCAGGCGGGTAGGTGCTCCGCGTGATCCCGGGGTCGCCGGGGTAGACCAAGCCGCGCGGTGCATTCGGATATTGCGTCGACTGCAGGCCCGCGCGGAAGGAAGCGATTTCGTTCCGGCCGTCATAGATGCCCAAGCCGGGTTCCCAGCGCAGGCCTAAGTTGACCGTCAGGGAGCGAGAGATCTTCCAGTCGTCCTGCACGAACAACCCGATGGTGTGAAAACGATTGTCCGTGCGGAGAATGGATTGCTGAGTAAAGCTGGAAGGTAAACCTAGTAGATACTCCGCCCAACCATTGTTGGCGCGGCTAGCGTTCCAGCCAAAGGAGTTCCCGTCCGACTCATTCGACGCGTTGCGCGTCGCCACACTATAGGCGTATTCGCCCCCCACCTTTATCATGTGCCCGGCCCGGGTCCAGGTCAGCACGTTTCGCACCTCATGCGCGTTGGGCGCAAACTCGACGAAGTTTTCTCCCGCAAAACCGAAGTACCCGGCAATGGTTCCGAGCCGCGTATTCATGGGATATTCCGGAGTCGCCGATTTCGTTCGTACCCCAAGGTCGGAGAGGCGCAGTCCAGCGGCTACGGCCGGAGGGTTTCCTTTGTACTCTCCGGGAAGAATCGGCACGGGGCCGCGCGCGAAAGAGAGACGGTTGTAGGTGTAAGTCAACGCATTGACCATGGCCGGCGAAATTACTCGCGTGTAGTTTGCCAGGATCCGATTGTTCGTCCAGGACCCTTGGCCGTTCGACAACGGGATGTTGAAGTTCTGCGTCAGGTCGAGATTGGCGAAGAAGTAAGAGAAGTACAGGCGATCTTTCGCAGAAAAGTTATGATCACCACGGGCTAATAACTGATCACGCCGATCCGTCGACGGGCTATTGTAGGCAAACTCACCACCGGTTAGGTTCGGTAACGGAATCAAGATATCGGCCAAGCGCCGGGCGGCCTGGGACTGACGCGTGAGCGGGACGCGATCACCGGGAAACGGAAGCCGGTTGGTTGAAGGATCGAACGGCTTGCGAGCCGAGGCGGAAAAATCACCGGCTCGCTCGACCGGTGTCGGCACGATCAGGCCCGTCTGGTTCACCGCGCGGCTTTCGCGTACCGATTCCCACGAAGCGAACCAGAACGTGCGGTCGCGGACGGCCGGACCGCCAATCGAAGTGCCGAACTGGTTGCGGCGCAGGCGTTGCTTTTCCACCAAATTGGCGTGCGCAAAATAGGATCGCGCGTCAAGCGCGTCATTGCGCAGGAATTCATAGAGGGTCCCGTGAATCGAATTCGTACCGCTCTTGGTGACGGCGGATACAATCGATCCGGAGCCGCGGCCGAACTCGGCGCTGAAATTATTGCTCAGCACGCTGAACTCCTGCAACGCGTCCGGATTGGGAATCGAGGTGGGAACCCCGGTGTATACGTCATTGTTGTGGCCGCCATCAACCAGCGTATTGTTGTCGTTTCCCCGCGAACCGTTCACGGAAATCCCGTCTTCCTGTGAGAAACTGGCCCGCGCTCCCGCCTGGCGCACGGCTCCTGGCAGGAGAGTCTGCAACTGCAAGGCGTTTCGGCCGTTCAACGGCAGGTCTTCGATCAACTCGCGCCGAACGACGGAGCGAAGGGTGGAAGTCGCAGTCTCGAGAGCCGAATAGTTGTCCGAAACGTCCACGCTCTCACTCGCCCCGCCGACCGACAGCACGATATCGAGTTGCAGTGTCTGTTCAGCCGTCAAGTTGACCGCGCGCATCTCCGTTCGCTTGAAGCCGGAGGCGGTCGTACTCAGCCGGTAGTTCCCCACCGGCAACCGGATGAAGTCAAACCGCCCTCCGGCATCCACAACCGCCTTGCGGGTTACGCCCGTCGCTTCGTTGACTATGGTTACCTCCGCGGCGGGGACAATCGCGCCTGACGAATCGGACACGACTCCGACGACCGTAGCGTTGCCTTGGCCGAAGCAGGCAGTGATCGCGACGAGGAAAAGCATACAGAGCTTGAACATGGACGAATCCTTTCAAATGGCTTGGTTGATGAGGCGGATGGTAGACGGCTTATGCTGCTGCTGTTCCCAGGCGTTGGCTCTACTTGGCGGTTAGCGGCCCCATCGGCTCACCAATTTCGAACTCTCTCGCCGGATCATAATTCGGGTTCTTAGCCGGAATCTGAGCCCCCGTCACCCGCAACCACTCCTCAAGCCGTTTCCGCATGGCTGCTGCCTTCGCCGGCTGTACCGGCGCCAAATCATTGGCCTCGCCGATGTCTTTTTTCAAGTTGTAGAGTTCGACCCGGCTGTCCTCGAAAAACAGGATCAGCTTGTCGTCCCCACGCCGAATCGCCGCGGCCGGGCGACCCTTCTGCGGACTGTAGTGCGGATAATGCCAAAACAGATCGCGCACCGGACCGGGTCGCCCGCGCAACAGGGCCGCAAAGCTGCGACCATCCATCGCCGGCAACTTCTCCCGGGGAACCCCCGCCACCTCCGCAATCGTCGGCGCATAGTCGTAGCTAATCACCGGCTCACTGCAGGTGCTGCCGGGCTTCGTCACCCCTGGCCAGCGAACCACCGTGGGCACCCGAATGCCGCCTTCGTAAACGTGGCCCTTCCCAACTCGCAGCGGCAGGTTTGACGTCACCGGACGTCCCTTCCACTCCCGAGATGTAACTCCGCCGTTGTCGGAACTGAACAGAACCAGCGTGTTCTCCGCCACGCCGGCTTCGCGCAACGTATCCAGAATCCGCCCGACGCTCTCGTCCACGCTTTCAATCATCGCGGCGTACTCGCCATAGTTCTGCGGATCATCCGGGCGCGCCTTCGCATCGTACTTCTTCACTTTCTCCGGCTTACCCTCAATCGGGGTATGCACCGCGAAGTGCGGCAGATACAGGAAGAACTCCCGATCCTTATTACTCGTAATGAAATCCGTAGCCAGCGTCGTCAGCCGGTCCGTCAGGTAGTCCCCGGGCTTTCCGTCCAGCGTCACTTTTTTCAACCACGCCGGATAAAAGAAGTTGTTTGTCGATCCCGCCTCGTCCCCAGCCAAGGCCACGTCGAAGCCTTGGTCGGAAGGAAGGAAACCTTTCGTCCCTAAGTGCCATTTGCCAATGCAGGCCGTCCGATAGCCTTGTTCCCGGAGTAATTCCGCAACCGTAACCTCTTCAAGCGGCAACGCCAACCGGGCACTCGGCTGGATTACCTTGGTATGGTGGTAGCGGTTTGAAGCGCCTTGGAGATGGGAGGTGATATGGAGCCGCGCCGGACACTTGCCGGTCATAATCGCCGCCCGCGTCGGAGAGCACACCGCGCTGGCCGAATAGCCGTCGGTGAACACCATCCCTTCGCGCGCCAGCCGATCAATGTTCGGCGTCTCGTAAAACTTGCTGCCGTTGAATCCGGTATCCCGCCACCCGTAGTCATCGATTAGAATCAGCACGATGTTGGGGCGACGGCTTTTCTGCGCCGCGGCTACCGAGCCACCCGTGAAGGCGAGGAATAATCTACGAGTCATGGATAACGCTTATGCTAGTTCCGCACCTGCGCCAAGTCAAGGGTTTAGGGGGTGGAGGTTTTCGTCAATGAATTTTCTGTAGCGGCGGTTTAGGCGGCCACAAAACTTCCCGGTAATTCGTGGGTAATTACTGGTGGGAAACTGAGAGCCCGGTTCGGGCCAAGCGGCTATCCAAGTAGCGGTCAGGAGCCGGCAATGGGGTAACGCCCGAGCCAGCGCCAAGCAGGAAACGCCACCAGCAGCACGGGGATCAGGAGCCCCAGGAAAGCGATTTGGAGTCGGGACGCGATGTCGCTTAAGTCCTCTTCCCGGTAGCGGAAGGTGGGAAGCTGGTCCAGGTCCGCCGTGGAGAGCTTCACTTTGCGCAGAATACGGGGCACGAAATATTCGCGCCATTGGCGATGGTATTGGTCCGCCTGCGCGAGGAAATGGCTGTAGCGCTGGGCGCTGGCTCCGGCCAGATCGTTAAATGCCGACTGCGCCACGATCGCCGGTGACAGGTAGCGAAAGCGATCCACGATGCGCTGTTGTCCAGCCACCTGGGCATCGAAGCGATCGAGCACCGGCTGGACGGCGCGTTCGGTCGCTTCGCTCACTGCCACCTGGATGGTGCCGAAGTCCGGCGCGCCCCCTTTTTCGGCCGGGGCCATCTCGGGATGATCTTCGAGATAACGGGCGAGTAACTTGGAGCCTTGCCGGGTGGCGGCGTCACCGGCGACCCGCGTGGCCTGAATCAGGTCGACACGCGACGGCACCGGGTAGGTCGCCTTCACCGCCACATTCAACACCGAGGGAATCACCACGACGAACATCAACCACAAGCCGGCCAGCGCCATGGCATTCGTGGCGGACGAGCGACCCAAGGCATTCACCGCCACGGCGAGCGCGAACCAGAACGCGCCGTAAGCAGCCGTAATGGCGATCCAGAAGAGCAAGCGCACCCCCGCGCCATCGGCCGACAAGTTCGTGCCACCCATCACCACGCCTGCCAAAGGGAGCAACACGGCCAGCGTCATCACCAAGGCCGCCCGCGGCAGCAGTTTGGCCATCACCAAGGCCGGCAGAGTGACGGGCTGCGACAAGGCGAGCGCCAAGGTGCCCCCTTCCTTCTCCGCGGAGACCAGGTTGTAGCTGCACGCCAGGATGACGAGAGGAAATAGATAGAGCAGCACAAAGGACAGATCGAACCGGCCCGCCAGTAAATGCACCGGGTTCTCGATTTCGTCGGCATTCAGGAAGGTCTGCTTACTGCCGGTGGTGACTTTGAAGTAGTAAGGATAAAGGTCGCTTTGGCCCACGGCGAGCGCACCCAGAGCAGAGGGCGGCATCACCGCGTAGCGCGCGCCCGGCCCGCGGCCGAGAGCTTGCGGCAAACGAGGATCAGTGAACGGCGACGCCTTGATTTCGCCGGACTCGATCTTCGGGATCTCCGCCCGCACGCCCCGCAACCTTTCCTGTTCCTCGCCGAGCGCCGACTGAATCGCGGTCCGCTGGAAATTCACCCACTGTGACCCGTTCCAAGCACCGTAAGCCAAGGCCGCGCCCAGCAGCAGCGCAATGGCCAGCGGCGTGCGGTCAGCGCTCAAATTGCGCCATTCGTACTTCATCAAGCTGAAGAGCATGGCTTACAGAACCCGCACCCGGCGCGCGGACCACGCCGCCAATAGCGCGCTACCGGCAAACCACACCCCGACAATGCCCAACGAGGGCGCTTGCTGTTGCGCCACCCAACCGGCGTCCGGCGCGGTGTAGTCGAACGGCTTCACCTTCTTCCAGAGATCATTGTTGGCCATGTAAGGCGCGCCGGTGGTCGGCGCGTTATAGGTGAGTTCGTCGTTCATCGTGCGCTGAATCATCCGGCGGTACTCCTCGGCGGCTTTGGCGAAGTGCGTGTGTTGCGCAAAGTCAGTTCCGGCGAAGCCCATCGAAACCGACCGCATGGCCAAGCCCGGCGCAGCCATAGCGACCAACTGATGAATACGGTTCTGCTGCGTGAAAGTATCCCAAAGCGCCGCATAGGATTGGTCGAACACTTCGTTGCCGTGGTTCTCGCTATCCTGCAAGCGGATCCCCAGCAAGTTGACCGGCAGAGCCTCCAACTTGTCGACTTTGTACTTCTTGAACAACTCAGCCTCGAGCACCTTGGCGCGCGCACCCGGGTCATGCCCGTCGGAACCCTTGGTTAATGCCAACTGCATCTGCTGCCCGAAATCAAACGCTGAGGGCGAGGGCTTCCAGGTCTTGGCCAAGTCCGAGGCGACGCGTGGTGCGATCAGCCCGTTCATCATCCAGAAACCCAGCAAAATCATCAGCGCGGAGCGGGACGAGGGCGCCCAAGCCGAAACCGCCAGCGACACCCCGGTGAACGCCCCAAAGTAAAGCACGTAACTCAAGGCCATCCAACCCATCCTCGGCACCGAGGCCATCACCTCTCCTTGGCTGGACGCGGCGGCAATGGCCACGGCCCCAATGACGGCCGTGGGCACCAGCCAGAGCCCTAAGGCCGCCGCCACCCCCAGCGCCTTACCAGAGGCCAGTTGCGAGGGCGAAACGCCCAGGCTCATTAACTGTCGCAGCGTGCCGAGTTCTCGCTCGCCGGAAAAGGCGTTGAAAGTCAGCAGCACAATTAACAGCGGCACCAGCAATTGCAGTACCGTGGCGCCCGTGAGTTCGCCAAAACGCTGGACGGCCGTCGCGTCCTGCGCGGGCCGGTATTTGAACTCATTCTGCTTGTGCGCTTCGAGCCACACGGCGACCCCCGTATAAGGGTCCGTGCCATGGTCCACCAGCGAGAGCGGCACCTGGGGCTTAAAGGCGTAGACGCCATAGTGCGCCGCCGAGTGCGGATTCTTCTTACCCTGGCTCAGCCATTGGGCTCGCGTGGCTTGCTGCGCGACGCGGTGCTGTTCGCTCACGTCACGATGATTCCGCCAGCCCAGCAACAACGCGCCGGCCAGCAGGATGAAGATAATCGCGCCGGCGCCGCGGAAGCGGCCGTCGCGGAGCATCTCGGTGAATTCTTTTCGCGCGATGCGGAGGGTCATAATCTTGGTCTCCCGTTAGTCATGCATGTGTTCCAAATAGATACGCTCCAAATCGGCGTGGCCGAGTTCGGAGGTCGCGTACGTGGCGACGAGATGTCCGTGCTTCATGATGCCGACGCGGGTGCCGGTTTCCTTGGCGCGGAACAGATCGTGGGTGGCCATCAGGATGGCGGATCCCGAAGCGCTCAGCTTTTTTAGGAGCGCCGAGAATTCATTGGAGGCTTTAGGGTCGAGCCCCGAAGTGGGCTCATCCAGCAGCAGCGCCCGAGCTTTTTTGGCGATGGCGATGGCGATACCCACTTTCTGCCTCATGCCTTTGGAGTAAGCGCCCACCCGCTGGTCAGCGTCGGGACGAGCCAGTCCGGCTTCGTCCAGAAAGTCAGCCAATTGGCCTGAGCTATGTTCAGCGCCAGTAAGCGAAGTGAAGTACTTCAGGTTTTCAAGGCCCGTGAGGTTCTTGTAGAGCATCACTTGCTCGGGAATGTAGGCTAGAAGTTTCTTCGATTCCAGGGGTTTCTGGGTAACGTCCAGGCCGCCAATCGTGGCGCTGCCAGAGGAGGGTTGGATGAAGTTAAGAAAGAGGTTGATGGTGGTCGTTTTACCCGCACCGTTAGCACCCAGTAAGCAGAAGATTTCACCTGGTTGAATGTTCAAGTTGAGAGGATGGAGCGCCACCTTCCCGTCATAGGACTTCGAGAGGTTGTGGGTTTGCAGCATGCGTCTGCTAGAGATGATAACCACTTCTCATTAGTTTTGCAACATTGCGGCACTTTCCTCGCAGTGGTTATAGAATTTCAATTATTGTGCAGATCCTCTATCTCACGCTCCTAGCCGCAAGCCTACTGGCCCAACACGCTAAAGACGATGAAGCCGCCAAGCATCCCTTCATGGGCGACCCCCTCCGCATCGAAGCCGGCCGCAAAGCCTATCTCGGCGGCTGCGCCGGCTGCCACGGCCCTGAAGGCGGCGGTGGCCGTGGGCCCAGCCTGATCGACCGTGCCGCATGGCACCCCATGACCGACGACAACCTCTACTCAACAATTCAAAAAGGAGTAGGCATCATGCCCGCCGCCAACCTCCCCACCGATCGCGGATGGGAACTGGTCGCCTACGTCCGCTCCCTCACCTCACCGGCCGTTGACGTCAAAGCCCTCGGCGATCCAGCGCTCGGCGAAACCCTCTTCAATTCCGGTTGCAACAACTGCCACCGCATCGGCGGCAAAGGCGGCTTCTCAGGGCCAGACCTATCGAACATCGGCCGCACCTCAACCCTGCCCAAACTCCGCCGTTCGATACTCGATCCAGACTACGATCGCACCCCCGGCTTCCACCGCGCCTCCCTCACCCTTCGCACCGGCGAAAAGCTCTCGGGCCTCGTAAAAGACCGCACCAACTACAACCTTCAGCTCCAACTAAAAGACGGCAGCCTCCGCTCCATCGCCGTCAACACCATCGAATCGCTAGAGATCACCGAAGCCACCACCATGCCCCGCGACTACGCAACCAAACTCTCCAAAGACGACATCACCAACCTGGTCAGCTTCCTCCGTCAGCAAGGAGCCAAATAATGCGACTCACGCTACTCCTCCTCGCCAAAACCTTAACAGCGCAAGTCTCCTACGAAGACATCACCAAAAGCCCGAATCAAAACTGGCTTACCTACGCTGGCGACTACAAAGGCCACGGTCTCTCCCCCTTAACCCAGATCACCCCCGAGAACGCCAAGAACCTGACACCCAAATGGACCTTCAACGTCCCCAACGCAAAGGGTCTCCGCGCCCGCCCCATCGTCGCCGGCGGTGTAATGTACTACACCAACACCAACGCCATCTACGCCCTCGACGCCCTTAGCGGCCGCCGCATCTGGCAGTACGTCGACACCCTGTCCAAGAAAGAAGCCGTCAACCGTGGCGCTGCCATCCTCGGCAACCAGGTCTATTTCGTCACTGCCGATTGCCACCTCGTCTCCCTCGACCGCCGCACCGGCGGCGTCGC
>JBBQQS010000113.1:0-12096 GCA_038215525.1 Bryobacterales bacterium | reverse complement strand
GGCGCAGCATGCTTTGAAGCATCTGGCGACGGGGCCGGAGAAGCGGATCACGATCGAGTCGATCATCCGCGCGGTGGCCGAGCGGCAGGGCTTACAGCCGTCGCAGTTGAAGATGAAGTCGAACGAGCGCAAGATCGCCTACCCACGGCAGATTGCGATGTATCTGACGAAGGAACTCACTAACGCCTCGCTACCTGAGATTGGTCGCGCGTTTGGGGGCAAGCACCATACGACGGTGCTGCACTCGGTGCAGAAGATTGAGAACTTACGGCAGCGGGATGCCGAGCTAAACCGGTCGATTCATAGTCTCATTGACGCGCTGAACGGGTAATTATACTTTGGTATAATTATGGTATGTACACAACCAACCTACGCAAGGTCGGCGGCTCAATCATGCTGGCTGTGCCCCCAGCTCTCTTGGATCTGCTCCATTTACAATCCGGCAACAAAGTTGGCATCGCGGTCGAAGACGGTCGTCTGATTGTCGAGCCGCAGAACCGGCCGCGTTACACGCTTGACGAACTGTTGGCCCAATGCGACCCTACCGCACCCCTCAGCGAAGAGGACCACGCTTGGTTGAACGATCCGCCAGTTGGCCAAGAGCTCATCTAATGAAGCGTGGCGAGATCTGGTGGGTGAATCTGGATCCGACGATGGGGCATGAGCAAAGAGGCAACCGTCCAGTGCTCATCGTCTCGTCTGACGCCTTCAATCAAGTGACGCAAGTGCCCATCGTGCTGCCAATCACCAGTGGCGGAAACTTCGCCCGTACTGCCGGATTCGCTGTACCTTTAGCCGCCACGATCACCACCGGCGTCATCCGCTGCGATCAGCCTCGGGCGATCGATCTCAAATCGCGGGGCGCGACGAAAGTGGAAAGTGTTCCCACCTCCATACTCGACGAAGTCCTGGCCAAAGTAGCGCCTATTCTTGAATAAGGAAATCTGCGGAGATATCCGTCAGACGACTTTTGTGACAGGGTTTGTAACAGCGTCATCCACAGGCTAATCGCTTCAGTAAATTGAGTTGGGGTGAAGAGTCCACAGGGTGCGTGGGCCCAGACCCCTTCAGGCTGTGATTCCCGCCCTTTCCCCGCCGGTTTCGCCTGAACTTCGAGGGGCCGTTTGCACAGGGGTCCATCTGGCTAAGTGATTAGCAGCAATCCACTTGACCGGATTTCCACATTTCCACAAGACCGATGTCTTCTGTCTTCTTCCAGATAATATTTATCTAAAGCAAATAAGAAGAACAAGAACGCTCGCACGATTCGCCGTGAGAGCGATACACTGATAGATCACGGCAGGCAGCGAAGGAGCTAGCGGATGGAGTTTACGGTCAACAAAGCCGACCTCGTAAGAGAGCTCGGTTTAAGTCAAGGCGTAGTGGAAAAGAAGACCACGATTCCGATTCTCTCGAACGTGCTGCTCGAAGCCGGCGATGGCGGGCTTACGCTCACCGCCACCGATCTCGAACTCGGCATCCGCTCCACATGCCCGGCCAAAGTGAAGACCGCCGGCGCGGGCACCATTCCGGCCAAACGTCTCCTCGATTACGTTCGCCTGCTGCCCGACGCCGAAGTCACTATCAAGTTCATGGAGAACCAATGGGCGAACTTGACCTGCGGCCGGTCGAAGACGCGCATTGCCGGCATGTCGCGCGAAAGCTACCCGGAACTGCCCGTTACCCCCGAAAAGATCGTCGACCTGCCGGCCAGCTTGCTCGCCTCGATGATCACGCGCACCATCTTTGCTATCTCGAACGAAGAGTCGCGCTTCACTTTGAATGGCGCGCAGTTGATCTTGAAGCCCGATAGTCTAACCATGGTCGCCACCGACGGCCATCGCCTGGCCCTGGTGGAAGAGAAGACCCCCTTAGACAGTCTCACCGGTGTCTACAAGGCGCTGCTACCCAAGAAGGCGATGACTGAGATCCTGAAGCTGGCCAGCGACGCTGGAGCCGACGCCAAGATCGCTTTCTCTGGCGACGACAACCACCTATTCTTCCAATTCGGCAACCGCCTGCTACTCTCCCGCAAGCTCTCTGGCAACTTCCCGGATTACGAGCGCGTCCTGCCCAAGGAACACGCGCACTCCGTGAATCTCGCCAAAGACGAATTGAAGGCTACCATCGAGCGTGTAGCCCAATTCTCCGACGACCGTTCGCGCGCCATCCGCCTGCAAGTGTCGCCAGGCGAGGTGAAGATTTACTCGTCCCTATCCGAAACGGGCGAGAGCGAAGAGTCCATCCCGGTCGACTACGCCGGGCCGCAAGTGGAGATCGGCTTCAACGCTAGCTACATGATCGAATTCCTGCGCGCCTTGCCCACGCCCGAAGCCAAGTTCCTCTTCAAGGACGGCCAATCGGCGGGCGAGATGCAGCCCGGCGAACCGAGCGAAAAGCTCACCTATCGCTACGTCGTCATGCCGATGCGCATTTGACGGCTATTTGAGTTCTTTCGTCTTCCAGATTCCCGTACCCGTGCCGATGATCACCGTCTCGCCAAGCGAGCGGCGGTTCCTCCCATTTCGCGCGATCGAACCCTAGCCCATCGCGTCAGCGATGGGTCACATCTGCCACAAAACTCAGTATTTACTCGCAAATGCGACTAGGAAAAGCTGAATGTGGAGTAACAAATCAAGCGGTTACATCACCAGCGTGCTGACTTAGTGTTTGTACCGGACGATCTAGAGGGTCTCGAGGGCCTTTAGGAGCCGGTCGCAGTTGGGGGCTTTCTTGCGGATCGTGGCTAGGCTGATTCTTTTGAGCAGTTCCACGCCATGTTTCACTTTCAGGTACCGGCCGGTTTTCGTATTCCTAACCGCCAATTGCAAAACGCTGACCGGGTCGGGAATTTCTTCGACTGGCCTACCGGGGATGGCGGCGGCATTGAAATCCTGGCGAAAGTAGTCTGCCAACACCTTAGGTTCGGCGAGAAACCAGTTTTCCATCTCGTGGACCATGAAGAATTCGTCGTCGCGCCTGATTTCAGGAGGCGGTCCATCGCTGTCGATGAGTAAGAGATGCACATCTTTAGGTTGCTTGGCTTTTGCCTTGGACCAATCACGCTTCGTCTCGTTGATGCCGAGGCAAAGAACAACCTTGAACTCGATACCCCGTTGTTGAAAAGTCGATCTATATTGCGTAAAGAGACTCTCGAATCCCTTTCTAAGATCGTTGTGGCCTTCGACATAGAGGTAAACTACCATTTGTTACCGCCTAAGACTCCCTTTCGCCAGAGGTCCCCGAGAGTGTATTCTTCGAGCCAAATATCCAGTTCGCCGCGAGATTGGCGCTTGAGAGTTGTCGCGTTTTCGAGAGTCTTTTCGCAGACGATGACTGCCTCGGGACGATCGGAAAAGCAACTAACCAAGGACTCCGAATGCGTGGTGATGATCAGCTGGGTCCGCTCCTCGGCCTCCTCAATGGCGCGCCCTACCAGCGCCATCGCGTCCGGGTGGAGCCCGGTTTCGGGTTCGTCAATGCAGATGAGCGGAGGAGGGGCGGGGTCGAGGAGGATGGCGAGGAGGCAGAGGAACTTGAGGGTGCCGTCGGAGATACGCTCGGTGGGGGTTGGCCGGTCGAGCGTGGCTTCGCGGAGTTGGAGGGTCCAGGCACCATTCACCCATCTGGGTTTGATGCCCAAGTAATGGGGCGCGAACTCGGCCAGAAACTCATTCACCGCGCCGAGGCGCTCCTGGTTATCGAGTTCGTGAAGAGCGTAGGCCAAGTTCGTGCCCGACGGGTCGAGCTGCGGGTCAGCGGCGCCAGTAGTGTAGACACCGCGGCGTAGATCGCTACCCTTCGTCGCATTGAAGTTGCGATACACGCGAACTTTTTCGAGCGTTTCGGAAAGCTGCGTCGCCGCATTGCCGGATGGGTTGCGATATTGGGAGAGGAAGGCTTGGGATGGCTTAAAATTTCCCAAGCCGACGCTTGGGTTGCCCTGGAAAACGAACTCTTCGTCACTCCGAATGAATACCGGTTCTTCACTGCGCTGGCCGTCGATCAACTTAACAAGCCCCTCTAGATAGATTCGCGGCGACCGATTCTCGGAGTGAAATGAAATGGAGTATTCGAACAAGTCCGGGAGTCTGCAAACTATAGTCAGGGCCGCCACCTTTGCAAGCGCCACGTTTCGAATCCACTGCTCCGCGCCGCCGTCGTTCAAAACGAACGAGCTTAAGTCATCGGGGCAATGGCGGAGGAAATCAATCGCGTTGATGACGTTCGACTTGCCGGAGCCGTTCGGGCCAATCAGGACGTTCACCGGGCCCAATTCGATCTCGACATCCTGAAACGACAGGAAGTCCTTGAGGTGTAAGGACTGTATGAACATAACTCAGTTTAGAATGCCCACTAGCCTAACGGCAGCAGGACCCGGAAGACGCTGCCTTGGCCAGGTTCACTTTCGACGACGATGCGGCCGCCGTGCTCGTCGACGATCTTGGCGACGATGGCTAGGCCTAACCCCACGCCCTCCTTCTTGGTCGTGAAGAACGGGTTAAAGATCGAGCCTTTGATGGCCGGGTCAATGCCGGCGCCGCGGTCGATGATAGCGACTTCGAGCAATTGCTTATCGGCGCGGGTCTTCAAGGTAACCACGCTGCCGGGCGCCGACGCCTGGGCCGCGTTCACCAATAGATTAATAAAAACCTGCTCGATCATCTCGGCGTCGACGTTCGCCGCGGGCACATCGGGCGCGTAGTTCCGGACAAAGGTGATAGGAAACGAAGGGTACTGGCGCTCGACGTGGAGGATGGCGCGGTCGAGTACTTGGGCGATGTCCTGGGGTTCGCGCTGGAGTTGGAAGGGACGGGCGAATTGCAGGAAGCGGGTGATGAGGGAATTGGTGCGGTCCACTTCGCTTTGGATGAAGCCAGAGAGCTCGAGGGCGATCTCGTCGCCGGGGGGAAGCCGTTTGGTTAATAGCTCAGCCGAGTTTTTGATGGTGCCCATCGGGTTGCGCAACTCATGTGCCAGGCCGGCGGTGAGTTGGCCGAGGGCCGCCAGCCGCTCGGTGCGGCGCATGGCCTCTTCGGCTTTTTGTAAGTTCGTGTTGGCCGAAGCCAATTGCTCGGCCACGGCCTGATACTTACGCGCCTCTTCCTTATTGCGCTGGGCCAACTCGTAAGTCAGATAGCCGACCAGGCACAAAAACAGGGACCGCAGGCTCAATTCGTGGATTTCGGGGTCGCTCAGGAACCAGCGGTTCCAATCGAGCAGGAGTAAGTAGGAAAGATAGCTGAGGATGGCGGTAACGGTCCAAAAGATGGTGCCGAAGAGGCCCAGGGTGGTGGCTGCCGACACGACGGGGAGCAGCAGGATGGGATAGTAACTCGACTCAATCGAGTAAGTAACGCCAATCAGCAGGTAGCCCAGGAGTAGCTTGAGGGAGATCGCCAGATAATTGCCGGAAGGCGTCTGAAAGAAAGCAACCCGCGGACTGACGATCTGGAAGAAGCACAGGCCCACCAGCAGCTCAGTCTCGGCCAAGTTATTCACGGGGCTCGCCAGATGCATTGCCGCGAACAGCAGCAGCCAAACCACATCCGCCGGCCGGATGCGCAGCCAACCCGGCAGGGTCATGCCCCCTCCGGAATCAACGCCGCCAGGTATTCGGGCGCGCGGGGAAAGACGGGTGGCTCAAGGTCCACTTCGAAGCCCTTGGCGGCCGGACGCACGACGCGGCCGCGCTTGAAGCTGGTCTCCTGCTTGGCCCAGTTGAGGCCTTTGGCATGGAGTAAGTCATGCTTCTCGGCGGTCGATTTGCCGAGTAACTCCTCGTGCGAATAATGCGCCGCGGCCAGCATGTTCAGGCTATTGGCGGAGGCGTCCATCTGACGCCAGATGAAGTAATCGATGACGTCCGCGCGGCGCGGAATCACCATCACGCGGGCGTCGAAAGTGGCCAGCGCAAAGACGCGCGCGAAGTGCGCGGTAAAGATACTTGCGGCAACGCTCACAATCTTCTGGACGTTGCCGTCAAACCACATCTTCTCGTGTTCGCTCGAGAAATCGGTGAGCAGGAAAGAATATTCGTCGCTCTGGCCAAAGCCGAGCCGGCAGCCAGGCATCTCAGCGGCCAGCGCGACGGCGGCGGTGTCGAGGGCATCGGCCAAACCACGGTCATAAGGCCGCGTAAGCCCCTTGGTAAAGGTGTGGAAGCGCCGGCCATCGATACGGATCACCAGGTGCGTGCGGCGCGGCAACTGGACCCGCAGGGCGTCCTCAAAGTTCCGCTTGATCTTGTCGCCCAGCTCGTCTTGCATACCCAAAATTGTGGCAGACTTCTAGGACGATGCGCCTGGTCCTCGACACCAACATCCTCATCTCCGCCTGCTGGTCGCCCGGGGGCCTCGAAGCCGAGCTCATCCGGCGCACGCTCTCCGGCGAGTTCACCTGGTGCGTCACCGAATCGGTGCTGGCCGAGTACCGCGACGTCGCCCGCCGGCCCAAATTCGCTGACCGCGCTGAGTGTTTCCGGCAAATGCTCGCCGACCTTGCCCAGGCCGTTCTGGTGACCCCGGGGCCGAGAGTCGCCGCCGCTGCCGATGAGGACGACAACCGCCTGCTCGAATGCGCCACCGGCGCTCGGGCCGATTGGCTGATCACCGGCAACCTGCGCCACTTCCCGGTCAGCTGGCAAGGCACCCGCATCGCCAACGCCCGCCAGTTCTTTACTGAAGCCCTTGGCCGGCCACCGCGGGAGTCGCCGTCAGCAGGTCCTTGATGTAGATCAGGGCTGAGCCCTCGTGGCCGTGCTCGTGGACGACGCCAGAGAGCGCGAAGCCGCGCTTCTGCACCAGCTCCTGCATGGCGAGGTCGCTCTGCGGGACGGTGATCGAAATGCGGGGCGAGGAGCAGGAGTCGGCGAAGTAGTCCACCAGCGCCCGGCCAATGCCGCGCCGCCGAAACTCGGGCCGCACGAAGATCCGGTGGATGACGCCATAGCCGTGGAACTCGTAGCTGAAGACGCCGTAGCCGGCGATGGTCTCGTCGAAGAAGGCCACCCAGCAGCGGCATTCTTCGATCGCGCCGGCGACGAAGTCGCGTTGGCGGAACTCGCGCATGGCGTCGAGGTCCAGGTGGCAGATGGATTCTAGGTCCTCGTGCTCGGCCGGGACGATGGTGCAACTGGCAGGCCAAGCCCGCTCCTCGGGGGAGGTAATTTGTAAGGTCATGGATTTTCTTGCATCTCCTCACTGGCGGCAGCTAAGTCTTCGGGCCGGCCGATATCGCGCCAGGCTCCTTCGATGGGGAAAATCTCCAGCCGATGGCCGGCGGCAATCAACTGCTCCACCGCCGACGTCAGCTCAAATTCCCCGCGCGGCGACTTCGTCACGCGCGTCAGCTCCGTGAACAGGCTGGGTCGAAAAAGATAGAGACCCGCACTGTTCCAATTAGTAGTGCTTTTTCCACAGGCAGGTTTCTCAATTATTTTTGTTATTTTTTTCGAGGTGTCGCAATATACGGCAGCACCCTGGTAGGGGTCAGGGACCCACTTGACTCCGATGAGGGCTTCGATCCCGGGCTGAATGGCTGCTTGAATGTCGCGATAGACCACGCTTTCGGCCAGAATGTCGCCGAAAGTGAGGAAAAACGGGTCATTTCCCACAAATTCCTGAGCTAACAGCGCGGCAGTGGCCGTGCCGTTCACCTCGGTTTGGCGCACAAAGCCAAGAGGAAGGGAAAAACCGCCAAAGTACTTCTCGATGGCCTCGGCGCGGTAGCCCGTTACGATGAGCGCTTCCGTAATTCCGGCGCTTTCGAGGCGCCGCAGCAGGTGTTCCAGGATCGGGCGGCCGTGGAGCAACACCATCGGCTTGGGGACTTCGTCCGTTAACGCTCCCAGGCGGGTGCCGCGTCCGGCGGCGAGAATGACGGCTTTGGGCATAGGTCTATTGATATAGTAGGCGCATGCCTGTATCTCTCGCTGGTGAACGAGTTCTCATTGTGGGTGCGTCGAGCGGCGTGGGCCGCGCGGCGGCCGTTTTATTTGCCCGCGCGGGCGCCAAGGTCTTTGCCACGGCACGCCGCGCTGACCGGCTCGCGGAGTTGGCCGCGCAGTTGGCCAGCGAAGGCTTCGCCATCGGCACCTTCGCGGCCGATGCCAGCGTGGTGGCCGAAGTGGAAGGGATGGTGAACGCGGCCAAGGCCTTCCTGGGCGGCGTCGACATTCTGGTGCACTCCACCGGGACCAATACGCCGGACCGCAGCCTGAAGCGCCTCAACATCGACATCTGGAACCACATGATCGGCGTCAACCTCTCGGCCGCCTACTACGTCACCCAGGCCCTGCTGCCGGCCATGCGCGAGGCGCGTAAGGGTCATTTGATCTATGTCTCGTCGGTGTCGGGCAAGTACCCCGACGTGTCAGGCGCCTCCTATCAGGCGGCCAAGCGCGGCTTGGTAGGCTTTACCCATGCCATTCGCGTCGAGGAGAAAGAGAACGAAATCCGCACTTGTGTGGTGTGCCCGGGCTTGATCGACACGGAGCTGATGGAGAAGCGCCCGGTGAAGCCTTCGGCCGAGCAACTGGCGCGCGCCCTCAAAGCCGAAGACGTCGCCGAAATTATACTCGACGTGGCCAAGCTGCCGGCGCATGTGACGATCCCCGAATTGGATATTGTGCCAACGACGATCTAAGCACCACTTAGACGATTCGCCAGTCCTCGATATCCTGGGCCTTCTCCGCCAAGTATTCCGCGGCATCGAGTGCTAAGCGCTCCTGCGTCCGGCCGTCGACGCTTTTGGGTAGGCCTAAGACGGAGAGATGCTCGGCGCCATCCTGGATCACACGGATTTTGCCGGTTGGGCAAGCCCTGATGTCGCTGGCGGCGATGCGACAAATTCCTTTTACGGCCAGCTTGCTGCGAACCGCTTTTCCCGTAGGGTACAACGAAAGCGCCAGCTCGCCGGGTCGCAGTAAGAAAGCTAGGGGACTAGGCTGCCGCGGAGAGCCGACGAAATAGACCGCGTTTCGATACCCTCTTAGGCCGATAGCCTCGTTGGGAACCCGGGGCCAAGGCGGAAATCCATTTGATGGTGTCAACAAGGTAATTCTCTCGAGCGTCGGCAATTTCGGAAGCGATTAGCTCGGCACCTGATTTTTCCGAACGGTAAATCGTATCCCGGCCCTGGCCCTCTCGAAGCGTGAGCACGGCGGTTTTGTTGCCAACCACCCATCGGATTACCACGGCGCCGCAAAAGGCCGCGATGGATTCGATTCCCGCGATGGAGCGAAGTTCTTCGGCATCCATGGCCGCCTGAAGAAAATGTTTTGCCTTTTCGACGGTCGCGGGGCTCGGGCGGTCATCTTCATCCACGCTCAACAAGAACGCGTAGGCCCTTTCGAGTTCGACCATTCGTTGGCTCACGAGTCCCCAATGTGAGGTGGTCCGACTGATCGTAACCATGCCGGAATTCATGCTTTTTCGGGATTTTCGGAAGAGCCGCTCAGCGCCTGTTCGTGCGCGGTCTTTGCCTGTTGAAGCATTCTGATGAGTTCTGGAATCAAGCTGGGCCTCATCACCACTCGCAGGACGAAGTCTTCGTAGTCCGCCGAAGCCCGATTGCCTTCGCCTGGAAAAAATGTTGGCGTCGAGCTCGATGAAGTTGGGGAGGGTCCCAAACTCGAGGGCTAGCTCTTCCGCACTCACCCGGTAAGCGACCAAATTGGCGTAGAGCGTTTCCATCTCATTTTCCCCCAAGCCTTCGCCGGCAGAGGCGCTTAGCCAGCGTCCCAGTCCAGATGAGGGGCGGGTAAAACCCCCGCCCTTCCAGAAATTCCAACTTACGAGAAGCTGCGTACGCCCGCAGCTTCGTCGTCGTGGACTTCAAAAACCGTGTAGAGCTTGGTGATCTGCAACAAGTCCTTCACGCGCTTATTCAAGTTCAGCAACTTCATGCTGCCGCCAGCGTTTTGCACGGTGGTGAAGCCGGAGACCAGCTCGCCAATGCCCGAGCTGTCAATATAAGAGACTTCGCCCAGGTTCACCAGCAACTTCTTGTTGCCGTTGCCCACCAAGTCTTTGATCAAATCGCGGAACGTGCTGGCGCCGTCACCCAGGGTGATGCGGCCTTCGGCGTCCACCACGGTCACGTCGCCCACTTGGCGGTTCGTCAGTTTCACACTCATTCGATACTTCCTCCTTACAGGGTCAAACGCTATTCTAATACAGCGGCCTAGGCTGCGGGACGGTTCTTCACCAAACGCATCCGGGTGCCGCCCTCGGCACGACGTTCCACGGCGAACTCATCCATGAAGGCACCGATGATCAGCAGGCCGCGGCCCGAGGGCCGCAGTAAATTCTCTTCCGCCAGGGGATCGGGCAGGGTGCTCAGGTCAAGCCCGGACCCAGAATCCTCAATGATCATCGTCAGCGTCGAGCTAGACACGTCGACGCTCAAGTTTACCTTTTTCTCCGTACTGTAGTGATTGCCGTGGACTACCGCGTTCACCATGGATTCGCGCACGGAGATGCCGATGTCACTGCACGCATCCTCGTCAAAGCCGGCTTTCTTGGCGATCGACAACACATGAGCCTCCGCCCAATCGACGCTGTCGAGCGTCGAGGCGAGTTGCCAAGTCTGAGCACGAGCTTCCATGTTGAATTAATCTTACGCGAATCGATAGGTTAAGGTCTTGTGGGGTGCGAAGTCAACCGGATACGGCGGTTTTGCCGATTCCCAGCGATGGAAGGCATATGGAGCCCGATGAGGCGATCCGCCGTTTCGGCCGGCCACAAAGGGCCGGAGACCAGATCACCCAGGTTCACGATCTCCCTGATGCCCCTGCGCACGATGTTGGCCAGCACGGCTTCGAGCGCGAGCAAGTTGCCGTGGATGTCGGCAATGGCCGCAAAGGTCATGGGACGAGGGGGATGGCATTCACTGCCGTTTCCCGGTGAGGGTCCCCTTCGACCCATCGGTGGACGTGAAGCTGCCATCCAACTGATCGCCCTTGATGGAGGCCTTCACCGTGTAGGTGCCCTCTTCGGTGGGCACCTGGAAGGTAATTCTGTCGCCTTCGACGGCCACGGCCTTCAGCGGAATCTTGTCATCCTCAACCAGCAGAACGGCGTTCCACGTCCCCCAGTCCTCGCGGACTTCAAGGAGGGCCGTAATCTTCTGGCCATCGCTCGATTGCGAGCGGATTTCCCATTTGCCGGCCACATCGGCGGCGTACGTCACAAGAGCGAACAGCGTGGTGAGCATGAGGAGCTTCATATGGCTATGTTCGCAAAGTTCTGGACCCAGTGGGTAGTTAACCAGGATTGACAATCTTAGCTCATGATGAGTATGCTCGAGTTCAGAGTATGAACGTAAACTTGACCCCAGAACTCGAACAACTCGTGCATAGCCGGGTGAAGTCCGGCCGATACAATTCCGCCAGTGAAGTGGTTCGCGAGGCGCTGCGGATTATGGAGCAAAAAGACGAAGTTCGTACAATTCAGTTGGCCGCCTTGCGATCGCGCATGGACCAGAGTTTGGCCGAAGCTGACCGCTGCGAAACCACCGAAGGCGAACTCTTTATGCAGAGTTTGATCGATGATCTGGATGGGCGCGAAGCGAAGCGCAAGGTGGGATGAGCCGCTACGTTCTGACGGCTACCGCTCAGTCAGACCTGGCTGATATCCGCGAATACTACTTGGCGGAAGCCGGTTATCGTATCGCCCGGCAAATGCTGGTTGAGTTTGTCGAGGCCTTTCGATTTTTGGCTCGCACACCCGGCGCGGGCCATGCGCGAACCGATTTGGCGGAAGAGCGCCCAATTTTGTTCTGGCCGATGCGAAGCTATCTGATTCTGTATCGGCTTGGAACGCAACCACTCCCAGTGATCATGATTGTCCGTGGCAGCCGGGCTCTTCCACAATTGATTCGCAGTCGCGGACTCTAACCCCTCCTAATTCGCGAAGTGGTTCACCGGACCCTGACCATGACCCAACCCCGGATTGCTCCGGATCGCCTCCGTGATGTAGTGCTTCGCCCGCGGCAACGCATCCGTCAGCGACAGGCCCCGCGCCATTAACGCCGTAATCGCCGCCGAGTAGGTGCAGCCCGTGCCATGCGTGTGCGCCGTCTCGATCCTTGGAC
>JBBQQS010000112.1:0-12144 GCA_038215525.1 Bryobacterales bacterium | reverse complement strand
GAGGGCTTTCAAGGCATCGAGCGACTCTGGTTGCAACTGCAGCACCCGTTGGAAGGCGGTGGCCGCCGCTTCGCGATCGCCGCCGCGCCAGTAGGCGAGGCCGAGATTCACTTGAGCTTCGAGCCAATCGGGACGCAGGCGCAGGCATTGCTCAAAGGCGTCAATGGCGGCGCGCATGTCGGCGCGTTCAAGGCGGAGATAGCCCAAACGGAACCAGACTTCACGCCAGTCCGGCCGCTTGTCGAGCAATTTGCCGTAGATCTGTTCGGCTTCTTCGGGCTGGCCCTGGCGCTCGAGCAGCGCGGCCAGGTTGTACTGCACTTCCGGCAGGTTGGTGTTCTTACCGAGCGCCGATTCGTAACAGTCGCGAGCGCTCTTGAGGTCGCCGGATTGTTGCCGCAGCAGGCCAAGTTGCACCTGCGCTTGCTCAGAGTCCGGACGAATGCGGACGGCTTCGGAATAGGCACTGGCTGCCTGATCGGCTTTGCCGAGCTTCTGATAGGCCACCGCGAGGTTGAACCAGCGTTCGTAATGGTCCGGCGTCGCCTCCACCAGCTTCTGGCAGCAGCGGACGGCCGCGTCGTAGTCGCCGCCGTTAAAAGCGACCGTGGCCAGGCCTTCCAGCGCGGCTTGCGAAAACGGGCGCAGCACCAGCAGGCGTTCGGCCACGTCGCGCGTCAGGTCGTCGTCGCGCCTGGCGAGGCCAATGGTGATCAGGTTTGTGAGCGCTTCTTCGGAGTTCGAGTTCTTGACCAGCACTTGCTGATAAAGGGCGGCGGCTTCGTCGAGCCGGTTTAGGGTTTGGAGCGCCACCGCTTTGCCGAAGAAGGCAGTTTCCTGTTCGGGTTCGAGGGCGAGCACCTGTTCACAGTATTTGAGACTCTCTTCGGCGCGGCCCGCTTGCAACAGGCAGATCGCCAGGCCGAGATGGGCTTCCACCCGAGTCGGCTGGGCGCGCACCGAGCGTTCAAAGAGCTGGGCGCCTTCCTCCCACCGGCCAATCTTCTCGTAACAGACGGCGAGATTGAAGATGCCGGAGATATGGTCCGGCGCGAGTTCCAGCAGGCGCGTATAGCTGCGGGCCGCTTCGTCAAACATCTCCAGCTCAAACTGGACGTGGCCGCGCGCCGAATAGAGTTCAGCGTCCTGCAGCCCGGAGTCGATCGCATCGCCCAGATCCTTCAAGGCTTCCTTGCGTTTGCCTTCGAGGTGGAGGCTGACGGCGCGGGCGAGCACCGCCGCAGCCTCGGCGCCCGGGCCGTGCTGACGGGACGCCACTGAAATTTCCGGAGCGTTTTGGGTGCCGCGGGGGTTTGGCTGTTTCAGGTTCATAGTCATCTTCCTCGATCTTTCGTCTCAATCAAAAATTCGGTCCTACTTGGCCGGCGTCGCGGTCAGCTGTATCGGCACCCCGGAAAAACCGTAAGGCACCAACATGGCGCACAGGCGCCCTAAGGTGTCGTACTGATGCGACACCTCCGTCCAGCGAATACGGCTGGTCTCGCCGCGCCCGCCCAGGAAGCCAACCCCTCCTTGGGTGTGAGTAGGGTCAGTAAATGTATCGACAACTTGGCCCAAAACTGAAGTGGTAAAGTCAGAACCATTTACATCCACCCGCACCCGATAGAGCGTATCGGCGCGAGCGGAGGAGGTGACCACCACCATTTTCCGCTGAATCTCGCGCCCGTTTTTCACTACCGATCGCACGAGGGCCACTTCCGGGACGGGTCCGCCTTGCGTGATCACCAGCTTGCCGAGATAGTAATTCCGGGTATCCTTGGCCCGGTACACCCAGCTCATGGCGCGATTTTCGATTTGCCCCAGAAACTCGAAGTTGTAGTCAGAGAGGGCGACCGTGGGCTTGAAAATCGCGAGATTGCCCGGGCGGACGAAGCCGGCTTGGTCATAGGACCAATTGGCGGCCCATTCGTCGTTGCCGCCTTGCCATTCAGCGAGGCCAGCGCGGAAGTCCTCGCTGATCTCGACGGCCGCCCGGCTTGAAATGCGGGCTTTGAAGGACGCCAAAGTGGTTTCGAAGCCGGACGTGTCGACGGCTAGGTCGGCGGTTTTGCCATGTTGATTTAACGCCTTGCCACCAGGGGTCCACGAATACCACGCCAGGAAGAGCACCAACGGAATGATCAGCGCCACCCAGCGGATATCCGCCGGGGCATGCTCCCAGAAGCGGCGCAAGACGGGAATCTTGATCGACGCGACGGCCGCGTCGGCGTGATTTTTGCCTTTGTTGCGGACGGCGGCCGAGCCGCGCCGCGCCGGATCCGGTGTCGCCCGCAAACGGGGCCGCAGGAAATTGGGCTCCAGATGAAAGCTCATCGAGTCCGAAGCCGTGGGTTCCGGTCCGCGGACCGGCCGGAGGATGGCACTAAGCCGCAGTTGTTGGTCGTAGCGGCGCGGGCCCACGCCCGCCAGGGTGAGTTGCGGCCGAAGCATCGCCACTTGCCCCGCGATGGGACGGACGGCCAGGGTATGGAACGAGGGCGGCGCTTGCGGCTCCACCCCAAAAAATATTCTCCGGGGCGGCGCCAACTGGGCGGGGACCAGCGCGGGCAGCAGGTCAGTCAGCCGGCCCTCCAAGGCCGGGCCATTCAGCCTCTCGCCGACGACCACCTCCGAGGAGGCCGGCGGCGTGAGGCAGGGTCTGCTGTCCGGCAGAGTCAGCGCGATCGGCGGGCAAACCGCCATCGCAAACTTCGCCTCCGCCGGCGCGGCGACCCGAAGGCCAGCACGCCGCCGGGGAGGCATCATCGAAAACGTGGGAATCAGGGCCGGAAAGCGGAGGCGGACAACATCCAGCGGCAGACACTCGGCAGCCAAGTGCGGCACGGCCAGTAAATACGGTAAGGCCGACGCCTGACGCAAGCTGTAAGCAGGTTCGGCAAACGGCCACACCCGCATCTTGAGCGGGGCCGGACCGGCGAGGTGCCGATTCGCCGCGCGGCGCAACAACTCACGGTTGGGCAAGGAAGCGATCGCCGCTAGGCCCATCATCTTTATCACTTTGGGCGGCTCGGGGACCTCGACGAAAACTGGGACTTGAGCGGCGTCCACCGCCAAGGACAATCGAGGGCTGTGCGGGCGCAACGAAACCGGTGAGAGTCGCGGCAGGGCGGTCCTGGCAAGATCCGGCGAGGGCTCGATCGCCTGAGGCGCCATCCAGCCGCCGACCCGGCCGGCCATCGGCGGCGGCGCAGGGAGCCCGGGTAGGGCCCCCGCGCCAAAGTCGCTCAGCGCCTGTAAGGTCTGCTCCGCCGGTAGAGCCGCGGACTCAGATATCGGCGGACGTTCGGGCTCGAGCGTTCGAGAACTGAGTACCGCGTCCCGCTCCGGCATGAATGGCAATACGGCCACCGCGGCCGGCTCCTGCGCCATATTGGCCAATTGCCGCAGGGGCATCGCCGCGAGCGCTGGCACCAAGTACTTGTCAGTAAAGCCAGAGGGGGTGGCGGACTTCGGGGGCGCTGGGCGGGCCGCCCGCGCCGTCCGTTGCCGTTGTTCTTGGAGGGTCGCCACCGCCAGTTGGTCGGCTTGGGCCATAAACTGCTCTCGATGAGCGGCCGAGCAAAACTCGCCGTCCTTAAGTTTCCGGAATAGGGGCAACCGCTTTCCGCAGTACTGGCATCTCATCGGGCAAAACTTCTTCGGTGCCTCCATAGTAAGGGGGACCGGAGTTTGGCGCTACCGGCGAAACCCCTTAGAATTAGGGGGTTGACTAAGGTTCTCCAACAAGAGACTAAGGCGTTTTCCTGAAAGACGGACCGGCAAAAGCGAAAAAAGAGCCACGCTTGCCGCGTGGCTCTCAATTCTCTCAACTGTTTATCTGGATTCCGGCCCGACTACATCTGTTCCGGGAATGTCAGGTTGGCCTTCGCCAACGCCCGCTGCATCAGGGCAATCGCGTCCGGATCCCGCAATGTGCGCGAAATAGAAACTTCTGCCAGCAACATCTGGCGCGAACGTTCCAGCATCTTCTTTTCCCGGAACGACAGGGGCTTATCCGCTTGCAGGATTACCAGGCTCTTAAAGACCTCGGCAATCTCCAAAAGCGACCCGTGCGCCATCCGGTCACTATTTTCTTTGAAGCGGTGTTTCCAATCGTGGGAACAATTGGGATGGCCGGTGGCGAGGAACTCCAGCATCCGCGTGACCTCTACGTTCTTGGTCACCTTTCGCAAGCCCACTTGGTGGACGTGAGAAAAAGGCACCATCACGGTCATACTGCTGTAGGCCAATCGCAAAAGGTAGAACCTTTCTGCCTGACCGGCGAAGTTCCGATGGCTGATACTCTCGATGGTAGCTACCCCTTGGTTGGGGTAAACCACTTTTTCACCAATTTGAAAGGTCATTCAAGGACCTCCTGTACACGACGGCATGGTTGTACGACTAAGAGTCGGACTCGAAAGACGACTGTAACCTTTCGGAAGTGATGAAGTCAATAACAAATTTTATTGAATCGTTCTAAGAAAATCGCATTTACTGCGAAATTTGAAGATTCTAAAGGACCGTCGATGCCCTCCCTTTAGCAAAGTGCGTCAAAACCCATCATCTCTATCATGTCAAGGATGAATTAAAAAATACACCTCTGTCAGGTGCTTCTTTGGACGGAGGCAGAATCGGACCGAAATGGTCCACCCATTGAATCTATCGGAATCGGCGTCCGTCGTCGCGCATCGGATCCGGGCGGCCGGCCTCCGGATCGCGCCGCGCCTGGTTTAACCAATCGAGCAGAGGTAACCCGGACTTCAGGCTGTCCTTCAGTTGCTTCGGGAAGGCTTTGGCGGTGACCGCGTCGTCCGAGAATGCCCGCGTGGCGACGAAGCTCTTGAAGATCAACAGGTCGGCGGCCGGATGATCCACGGCAAAACCCCGCAGGCGGGCCGATTGCGCCCCGTTGAAACCGTCCGGGAAATGCTTCTTCATCCCCTTCAGAATCGCCCGCAGCGAAGCGTGATCCTCGGCGATGCGTTGCCGCACCATGTGCAGATCGGCGGTGGAGGGCTGATACAACCCGCAGACAACAAAGGACTTCCCTCCTGGCTCGAGGTGAAAATAGCCGCAGGGATCCTCGCCCGTCTTGCCGCCCTCGCTGACGATGGCGCTGACGTTCGTCTTGTAAGGCGTCTTGTTCTTCGAAAAACGGACGTCCCGGTAGATGCGGAAAATGCACTTGGCCGGGTCAACGGCGCCGAACGCCGGGCGGACGTCGGCCACGCTCAGCAGCACCTCGGTGACAAACTCTTGAAATTGTAGGCGCACGTTTTGGTACCGTTCGGTTTGGGTGGCAAACCACTCGCGATCATTGTGTTTGGAAAGGTCAGAAAGAAACTTGAGTACGAAAGCGGCGTCCATAAGCCCTAGTCTATGCGGTTGCTAACGCCGGAAGAGGTCGCCGCGGCGATCCTTTTCGACGATGCCCACATTCTGGCCGTCAACAAGCCGGGCGACATCCCCTGCCACCCGTCGAAAGCCGGGCCTTGGTCCAGCTTGGTGGGCGCTTGCCGGGAATATCTGGGCCTTGACCGGCTACATATGCCCTCCCGGCTCGACCGCGAGACCAGCGGCATCGTAGTCTTCGCAAAGGATCACAATACGGCCTCCCTCCTCCAGAAAGCGATCCAGCACCGGCACGTGGAGAAAGAGTACCTCGCCATCCTGACCGGGGAATTGCGCGAAAGTACGCTGGTGGACCTGCCCCTGGGCAAGGACCCGAATTCCGTCGTCCATGTGAAGCAGCACGTCACCCCCGAAGGCGCCGCGGCGGCCACCGAGTTTGCGCCCTTGGCCGTCGCCGGCGGGTACACCTTAGCGCAAGTGCGGCCCCGCACCGGACGCATGCACCAGATCCGCGCCCACGCGCAATGGCTCGGGTATCCCCTGGTGGGCGACAAAGTCTACGGGCCCGACGCCCAGCTTTACCTCGACTTTATCCAAACCGGCGTCACGCCCGCGATGCTCGAACGCCTGATCCTGCCCCGCCAAGCCTTGCACGCCTGCCGCATCCGCTTTCTGCTCGAAGGCCGGACGCTCGAGTTCGCCGCGCCCTTCGCCACTGACCTCGCTGACTTCGCGGCTACACAGGGTCTCGGGCAAGATGTTACCTTGAAGTGACAGGCTTTTCCGTCCCCCCTTAACCCATGTTCCGTTACGAAACCGCAGGTGAATCTCACGGCGAGTGTCTAGTCGCCACCCTGACCGGACTCCCGGCCGGCATCCCGATCAACTTCGATCGCGTCAACCGCGAGCTTTGGCGTCGCCAACAAGGCTTCGGCCGTGGCGGCCGCATGAAGATCGAGACCGACAAGGTTCACGTGGTGGCTGGCATCCGCCATTCGCACACCATCGGCGCGCCAATCGCCATCCTGATCGAAAACAAGGACTGGAAGAATTGGACCGAAGTGCTGCCGGTGGAAGACTTTGAGGGCTCCGCCGCGCCTCGCAAAGCCAAGGAAGTGAAGCGCCCCCGCCCCGGCCATGTGGATCTGCCCGGCGCCATCAAGTACAACTTCGAAGAGGTGCGCTACTTACTTGAGCGCGCCAGCGCCCGCGAGACCACTTCGCGCGTCGCCGTGGGCGCGATGGCCAAGGAGTTTCTTTACTGCTTCGACATCGAAATCTGGAGCCACGTCGTCGGCGTCGGCACCGAAAAGCTGCACCGCGACGCGACCTTTGAAGAGATAAAGGCCATCAACCAGCGGGACGAAGTGCTGCTCAACTGCGTCGACCGCGAAGCCGAAGTGCGCATGAAGGCCGTGGTCGACGAAGCCTACCGCACCGGCGACACCGTGGGCGGTGTCTTTGAAGTGGTGGCCCATGGCTGCCCGCCAGGGCTGGGCTCCCACATCACCTTCGATTCCCGGCTCGATGGCAAACTGGCTCAAGCCATCGTTTCGATGCAAGCCGTAAAGGGCGTCGAGATCGGCTCCGCCGCCGATGGCGCGGCTGCGTTTGGTTCCAAGGTACAGGATACGATTCACTACGACAAAACCACCCGGGACTTCCATCGCGGCGCCAACCGCGCGGGCGGCATCGAAGGCGGTATCTCGAATGGCCAGGATATTATTGTCCGCGGCCTCTTGAAGCCGATTTCCACCTTGCGCCGGCCGCTCGAATCGGTCGACCTCGATACGCGCGACCCGGCCCTCGCCGCCTACGAACGCAGCGATATCGCCGTCGTCCCGGCCGCGGGCGTCATCGGCGAAAGCATGGTGGCGATTGTCCTCGCGCAGGCGTTTCTCGAAAAATTCGGGGGAGATTCCCTGCTCGAAACCAATCGCAATTACCGGGGCTATCTTGAGCAGGTAAAGAACTACTAATCCCATGATATATCGTATTGTGAAATATCCGGATCCGGTGCTGGAGCTACCCGCCGCCCCCGTCGTTGATTTTGGCCCGGACCTGAGTAAGTTGATCCACGACATGTTCGATACCATGTGGGCATCGAAAGGCGTGGGCTTGGCCGCGCCGCAAATTGGCCTTTCGATGCGCATCGCCGTCATCGACACCAGCGCGGGCGAGAACCCTTCCGAGCGGTTGGTGCTGATTAACCCGGAGATCACCTTTCGGTCCGGTTCCCAAAACAGTGAAGAAGGCTGCCTGAGCATTCCTGGCTTCCGCGAAAACGTCACCCGCCCCATGATCGCCACCGTGCGCGCGCAAAACCCCAAGGGCGAGTTTGTCGAGACCTCCGGCGAGGAGTTACTCGCCCGCGCCATCTTACACGAAACCGATCACCTGAACGGCATTCTGTTTATCAATTACCTGAGTCCGCTGAAGCGCGACTTAATCAAGCGCAAGATCCGGAAAATGCAAAAGGCCGGCGACTGGGACTAACCAACCCATGCGTACCATCTACCTCGGCACCCCTCTCTTCGCCGTCAATACCCTCGAAGCCATGGTGCAAGCCGGGCACGAAGTGATAGCCGTCTACACCCAGCCCGACCGGCCCAAGGGCCGCGGCCAATCGCTCGCCGCCTCGCCAGTAAAAGAAGCGGCTCTGCGCCTCAATCTGCCGATCCGCCAACCCGAAAAACTCAGAGCTGACTTCGACTGGCTCGCCGCCCATCCGGTAGACGCGATGGTGGTGGTGGGCTATGGACAATTGATTCCGCAATCGATCATCGATTTACCCCGCCACGGCATCATCAACGTCCACGGCTCCTTACTGCCCCACTATCGCGGCGCGGCGCCCATCCAGTGGGCCATCGCCAACGGCGAAATGACGACCGGCGTGACGACCATGAAGATCGACGCCGGCCTCGATACGGGCGACATGCTCCTCAAAGCCGAAACGGAAATCGGTTCCGAAGAGACCGCGCCGGAATTAAGCGCACGCCTGGCCGTGCTGGGCGCGGACTTACTGCTGCGCACCCTCGCCGCTATCGACACCATCGTCCCCGAAAAGCAGGACCCGGAACAGGCGACCCTCGCGCGGATCCTCACCAAGGAAGACGGCCGGGTAAGTTTCTCGCGCCCCGCCCAGGAGATTCATTGCCGCGCCCGTGGCTTTGAGCCTTGGCCCGGCGCCACCACCGTCTTCCGCGGGCAACCGCTAGGGTTGGGCCGCATGAAATTGGCCGAGCGGCAGGGGCTCGCCCCCGGCGAGTTACTCGCCGAATCACAGCGACTCTACGTCGGCTGCGGGGATGATACTGTATTGGAATTATTGGAAGTGCAGCCCCCCGGCAAGAAGCGCATGCCCGTCGCCGGATTCTTGAATGGGGCGCGCATCCAGAAGGAAGAGAAATTAGGATGAGTTTGCCCCTCGGCTTTCGTTACTCGGCCGCTTATGCCGGCCTGCGCAAAGTAAAGCGCAATGACTTAGGATTAATTTGGAGCGAAAAGCCGGCCACCGCCGCCGCCGTGTTTACGACCAACGTCGTCAAAGCGGCGCCCGTCTTGGCCGCGCAAGCCAACTTACTCGCCGCCGGTGGACGCGTCCAAGCCGTCCTGGTAAATGCCGGTAACGCCAACTGCGCCACCCGCACCGGCGACCGCGTCGTGAAAGAGACTACCTCCGCCCTATCGAAAGCTCTGAAAGTCCCGGCCAAGCTGATCTTCCCCGCCTCCACCGGTGTCATCGGCGTGGAGATGAAAGGCGACTTAGTCGTTAAAGCAATTCCGGAGTTGGTCGCCTCGGCCAGCGAATCCCGTTTCGATGAAGTGGTGCTGGCCATCATGACCACGGATATCGTGCCCAAGTCCATCGCGGCGGGCCTCGAGTTGAAGGGCGGCGTGGTCCGCATCGCCGGCATGACCAAAGGCTCCGGAATGATCCACCCCAACATGGCCACCACCCTAGCCTTCGTAATGACCGATGCCCTGATTACTCCTGGCGACTTACAACCCATCTTGAAGCGCGCCGTGGACCAGAGCTTCCATCGCATTTCCGTCGACGGCGACACCTCCACCAACGATTGCGTCTTGGTAATGGCCAATGGTGCCAGCGGCGTTACGGTAACCAAAAAAGAATTGAAGGCTTTTGAGGAAGCGCTCACCGTCGTTCTACAAAGCCTCGCCAAGCAAATCGCCCGTGACGGGGAAGGGGCCAAAAAGTTAGTCACCATCGATATCTATGGCGCGAAGAATAATGCCGATGCCGCCCGCATCGCGCGCACCATCGCGAATTCGCCCCTCGTCAAGACCGCCGTCGCCGGCGCGGACCCCAACTGGGGCCGCATCATTTGCGCCGCCGGCTACAGCGGCGTCCAGTTCGACCCGCGCGCCGTCGACATCTCTTTTCAAGGGACCGCCGTGTGTAAGAAAGGCTTGGCGGTCGACTTCGACGAAGCAGCCTTGACCGAGAAACTGAAGGAGAGCGAAATCTCCATCGCCTTCCAGTTACGCGGCGAAGGCTCCGGCACAGCCACTTTCTGGACCTGCGATTTGACGGAAGGTTATATTGAAATCAATGGCCGCTATCGCACTTAGTCTCTGCTTGTTATTCGGCTTCGCCGATGACCGCACCGCCGTGGCCGACTTTCTCGGTGACCTGGCCGCGGCGCTGTCGAGCGGCAACGCGAGAGGCTTCATGAAACGGATCGATCCCGCCATGCCTGGCTACACTCAGCTCGAAACTGAAGTAGAAGCGCTAGTGAAACTGGCCGGCGTAGCGAGTTCGGTGCAATTGCTCGAGCTGACGGCGAAAGACGACGGCTTTGACCTGCAAGTCGACTGGTTCGTGGAATTAAAGCCCCACGGGCAGGAACTTTCCAGCGAACGCCGGCGCGACTTACTCAAATTACGGCTCAAGAGAGTGGGTAAAGGCTGGAAGATACTGACGCTCGAGCCGCGGACGATCTTCGCCGCGCCCCGTCTCTAACTTACTGCGCGAAAAAGGCGCGCGCCTGCTCCGCCGTGTAGTCGATATCGGCCTCCGTATGCGCCGCGGACATGAAAGCCGCTTCGAATTGGCTCGGCGCCAGATACACTCCACGGTGTAACATCCAACGGAAGAATTCACCGAACCGCTTCGTATCGGACTTTTTGGCCGTCTCGTAATCCGTAACCGGATCGGGTGTAAAGAACCAAGTAAACATGCTGCCCACGCGGTTTACCGTGATGCCCTCCGGGGCGGTGGCGCACAGGCGTGCACTCATCGCTTCGATATGGGTGTAGACCTCGGGGTGGGCCCTCAGGTAGCGCAGCATCGCCAAACCAGCCGAAACCGCCAGCGGATTACCGGCGAGCGTCCCGGCCTGATAAATCGGCCCTTCCGGCGCCACGTGCATCATCACGTCGGCGCGGCCACCGTAAGCGGCAATCGGCAGGCCGCCGCCGATGATTTTACCCAGCGCCGTCATATCCGGCTGAACCCCATAGAGTTCCGTCGCGCCGCCGTAGGCCAAGCGGAAGCCCGTCATCACTTCGTCGAAAATCAGCAAAGTGCCATGGCGGGTGCAGAGTTCGCGCACGCCAGCCAGAAAGCCCGGCGCCGGCGGGACACAGCCCATGTTACCGGCCACCACCTCCATCATGAGGCAGGCGATTAGCCCCGGATGTTGCGCGAACGCCTGTTCCAACGCGGCAAGGTTGTTATAAGGCACGGAAATCGTGGTGGCGGCAAAGCTGGCGGGGACGCCGGCCGAGTCCGACAGGCCCAAGGTCGCAAGGCCAGAGCCGGCTTTCACTAACAGCGAATCGACGTGGCCGTGGTAACAACCCTCAAACTTAATCGCCAGGTCGCGGCCGGTGTAGCCGCGCGCTACTCGCAACGCGCTCATCGCGGCTTCGGTGCCCGAGTTCACCAGCCGCACCATCTCCATAGAAGGGAACGCGTCCCGAACGGCCTCGGCCAGCAGGATTTCACGCTCCGTGGGCGCGCCAAAGCTGGTGCCGATCTCCAGCACCTCGCGTAGTGCTTCAATCACGCAAGGCGGCCGGTGGCCCAGAATCAGAGGCCCCCAGCTGCCAATATAGTCGAGATACGAATTGCCGTCCTCGTCGATCAGCCGCGCGCCTTCGCCCTTTTTGATAAAGACCGGAGTGCCCCCTACGCTGCGAAAGGCGCGGACGGGAGAATTGACGCCACCCGGGATCGACTTACGGGCGCGCGCGAGCAGTTCAACGGATCGCTCAAATTGCATGTTAGTCCGATTTTCTCATACCAGTTGGCAAAGGGACGGCGGAGAGCGCAGAATAGAAGAAATATGGCAATACTTCGCTTCTCGTTAGCCCTCTGGTTGGCCGTTTGGTTACCCGCCGCGGAACTCACCTCGCTTCGCTTCAAGCCCGAAAACCTCGACCTCACTTGTAAACCCTGCGCCGACTTCTTCCAGTTCGCCACCGGCGGCTGGAGCAAGGCCAACCCCATCCCGGCCGCCTATCCGCGCTGGACCAACTTCCAAGCCTTGTCCGAGCGCAACCGCGACCTGCTCAAAGAGATTTTGGAGGCCGCGACAGCGATGAAGGCTCCCGTTGGCTCCGATGATCAAAAGATCGGCGATTACTACGCCACCTGCATGGATGAGGCGAGCATCGAAAAAGCCGGTGTTACGCCACTGCAGCCGGACCTGAAACTGATCGACGGCATCAAGAGCCGCAACGACCTGGTTAAGGTACTCGCGTCACTCCATGCCACCGGCACCAATGTCTTCTTCAACTTCGGCTCGCAACCCGACGCCAAGGATA